>CANHIV010000052.1 GCA_947460525.1 Flavobacteriales bacterium | reverse complement strand
TGCCCGCAGAATCGGATGTGCCGAGTGTTGCTAATCCACTTCCTGCTTTGACCAATAGGCTATCTACGTGTCCATGATAACAACCTTCGAATTTGATGATTTTATCACGTCCCGTATAACCTCTTGCAAGACGGATGGCGCTCATGGCCGCTTCTGTCCCGGAACTTACAAATCTTATCTTTTCGATGTACTTGTGATGGGACAAGATCAACGTGGCGAGCTCATTCTCCAATAGCGTGGGTGCTCCGAAACTGCTACCATTGGCAACAGACGCAGTAACAGCGTCAACTACAGTTTTTGGAGCATGGCCCAAAATCAAAGGTCCCCAAGAGCAGCAATAGTCGATATATTCGTTCCCATCGATGTCCCAAACGTGAGACCCTGCACCTTTTTGAAAAAATATAGGATTCCCTCCAATGGACTTGAAGGCACGAACAGGTGAATTTACTCCACCAGGAAACAGGCTCTTGGCAATTGCAAAAGCCGCTTCAGATTTTATGCGGGATCTCATCCTATTTGCTCAACGCTGAAATGGTATTGCTCCATAATGGCATTGCAAAGCAATTTTTGACAAGCTTGATCTACCATTTCATTGGCTTTTTCAATGCTTTCTGCATCCAACCACAAGGTCATGTGTTTGCCGATACGAACATTGCTGATAGCCGATAAACCTAGGTTTACCATTGAGGAGGTGACTGCTTTTCCTTGTGGGTCTAACAATGCCTCTAATGGCATTACATCAATTTCTGCTTTGAATTTCATGACGATATTTTTTTATAATAAGACAACGACAAAATTAAATACATCGCCATTACACCCATCAATCCAAGGTAAATTGATTCAAAAAAGAAATACGCAATTCCCAAAATCAATACGGATGAGATAATCAATGTCCAAATGATTTCTTGTCCCTTCCATCCCATGCCTTTGAATTTTAAGCTAAGCAATGGTGTAGTGGAAATCATGAGCAATGTAGTAAGTGCGATGAGAAAATAAACGATGGAATTGGGGATGTCTACATAGTTAGTACTAGCATATCCAACAACGCCCATCCAGATGATCGCGTTGGAGGGAACTGGAAGTCCCTTGAAATGACCACTTGAATTGGCAGGATCTAAATTGAATCGTGCCAATCTGTATGCCGCGCCGGCAGCTATGAGAAAGGGTAAAAAACTATTGATGCCTGAGTGAGGGAGCAGGTGATAGGCCCATAAACTGGGTACGACTCCAAATGAAACAACATCTGCCAAAGAATCCAATTGTGCACCTAGTGGCGATGAAACACCCAACAATCGCGCAGCAAAGCCATCAAAGAAGTCGAGTACAGCTGCTCCGATAACACAATAAATACTATAAATGGGATTGACAGGTATAAATAAAATTGCCCAACAGCCTAATATTAGGTTGCCTAATGTTATGCCGTTGGGAATCCAAGATTTCATTAAAGTGTCTGCTTAACTTCTACTTCTTCAAAAGCTTCTACGATGTCACCCACACGGATGTCGTTAAATTTATCGATATTCAAACCACACTCATAACCTTTGGTTACATCTTTCACATCATCTTTAAAGCGTTTCAAAGAGCCGAGGTTACCAGAGTACATTACGATACCGTCGCGAATAATTCGAACCTTGTTGTTTCTGTTGATTTTTCCATCTTGAACAAAACATCCAGCAATGGTACCCACTTTGGTGATTTTGAAAGTCTCGCGAATTTCAGCAGTACCAACAACTTTCTCTTCGATCTTCATGGACAACATGCCCTCCATGGCTTCCTTGATTTCCTCAATGGCCTTGTAGATGATGCTATATTGACGGATTTGAATTTCTTCAGCTTCAGCCAATTTGCGAGCTCCGGTGCTAGGACGAACTTGGAAACCAACGATGATGGCATCTGAAGCAGAGGCCAACAATACATCACTTTCTGAGATCTGACCCACGCCTTTGTGAACGATGCTTACTTGAACCTTGTCAGTAGATAGTTTTTGCAAGCTATCAACCAATGCTTCAACAGAACCATCCACGTCTCCTTTTACAATCAAATTCAATTCTTTGAAATCACCAAGAGCGATACGACGACCAATTTCTTCGATGGTCAAATGCTTCTTGGTTCTTACACTTTGCTCACGTTGCAATTGTTGACGCTTGGTAGCTATTTCGCGTGCCTCACGCTCATCTTCAAATACAAAGAACTTGTCTCCTGCATTTGGTGCGCCTTCAAATCCGAGGATAGAAACTGGAGTTGCGGGACCCGCCTCTTCAATTTTCTGTCCACGCTCATTGAACATCGCACGAACACGACCGCTCCATTGACCTGCAAGAATAGGATCACCTATGCGCATGGTTCCTGAAGAAACCAAACATGTGGTGATAAATCCACGTCCCTTGTCCAAAGAAGCTTCAATGATGGTACCATTGGCACGCTTGTTAGGATTGGCTTTTAAGTCAAGCATTTCTGCTTCTAGAACAACTTTTTCCAAAAGCTTATCGATGTTCATTCCTTTTTTAGCTGCAATTTCTTGCGACTGGAATTTACCACCCCATTCTTCAACCAAGATGTTCATGGCCGATAGCTGTTCACGAATACGATCAGGATTCGCTTCAGCTCTATCCATTTTATTGTAAGCAAAAATCATAGGCACTCCTGCAGCTTGCGCGTGAGAGATGGCCTCTTTTGTTTGCGGCATGACGTTGTCATCTGCAGCAATAACGATAATCGCTAAGTCGGTAACTTGAGCACCACGTGCACGCATCGCGGTGAACGCTTCGTGACCTGGTGTATCAATGAATGTAATTTGCTTTCCAGTTGGAAGTTTTACACTATATGCACCCATGTGCTGAGTGATACCACCGGCTTCACCTGCCACAACGTTGGCTTTACGAATAAAGTCAAGTAATGACGTCTTACCGTGGTCAACGTGTCCCATTACTGTAACAACAGGCGGACGAGTTACCATTGCATCTTCAGTATCGCCTTCTTCAAAAGAAGATTCAGATACTTCAGCGCTTACAAATTGTATTTCAAATCCAAATTCTTCAGCGATGATCTGAATGGTTTCCGCATCCAAACGTTGGTTGATGGATGCAAAAATTCCCAACTGCATACAAGCTGCGATGATCTCGGTAGGTTGGCGATTCATCATGTTGGCCAACTCAGATACCGTAACGAATTCGGTCAATTTCAGGATAGCATTTTCTTCAGCTTCGCGAATACGTTTTTCTTCGAACTTACGTGCATTTTGATCACGCTTGTCACGACGATTTTTGGAAGATTTAGATTTTCCTTGACCGCCAAGGCGCGCCAAAGTCTCTTTGATCTTGTTTTGAATGTCTTGCTCACTCATCGGTGGCTTAGGTCCAGCAGCAGCTTGACCAGGACGATGATGGCCACCAGGACCACCGGTTCCACCAGGACGATTTTGTGTACGCTTGTCAATTTCTTGCTGACGGGTAATATCCACTTTTGAAACGCGCTTGCGCTTGCGCTTCTCTTTGTTATCATCCGCCGTTTTTTGATCTGGCTTTTTCTTTTCTTGCTCAACAGGTAAAACAATTTTACCCATGACTTTTGGTCCAGCAAGACGTTCTACGTTAACCCGTATCAATTCTTTTTCCTCAGGGACAACTGGGGCAGGAGCTACAACAACAGGAGCAGCAACCTCTTGAGGGGCTGTAACTTCTGGAGCTGGAGCAATGGCTTCCACTTTTTCTTCGATAACCTTCTTGCTATCGACTTTCTCTGATTTGGTTTCTTTGACAGGAGCAACTTCTTTTTTCTTCTTGCCTCTTCCGGATTGGATAGTAGAAAGGTCTATTTTTCCAACGATTTTCACTTCGTTTTGACCTTCAAACTTTTCTTCAGGAGCGGGTGTTACCTCAGGTGCAGATACTTCTGCACTCTCCTCTGTTGGAGCGGGTGTATCTAAAACGCTTGAAGTTGATTCTGGGCGTTTTCTTTTGAATTGAGTTAAGTCGATTTCCTGACTTTCCTCTTCGATAACATCTGACTTCTTTTTGGAGTCTTGAATCGTGATGGTTTCACGAGATTCTTTGTACTTGGTAGCAACGGCCTTGGTTTTTTCCTTGGCTTGTTGGTCTCCAGCAAACTCAGCAAGAAGAACATCATATACCTCAGCCTCTATTTTGGCCATGGGATTATTTTCAACTGAGAATCCTTTTTTTGCCAAGAATTCTACAATCGTGTCCTTACTCACATTTAATTGAGTGGCTGCTTTTCCTAATCGTTGCGGTCCCTTTGTTTCTGACATTTGATTTTTTTCTTTTTAAAACTTTCCTTTCCCCTCATCCCTATAATAATGGCAGAGTTTTATTCAAACTCAGAGCGCAAAATTTGCAAAACCTCATCAATGGTTTCTTCTTCTAAATCTGTTCTACGCACCAACTCATCTTTTGACAAATCCAATACTGAGCGCGCTGTATCACAACCCACAGCTTTCAATTCGTCGATGATCCAGCTGTCGATTTCGTCAGAGAATTCTTCCAAATCAACATCATCCAAATCAGCTTCGGTTTCACGGTAAACATCGATTTCAAATCCGCACAAACGACCCGCCAAACGGATGTTGTGTCCACCCTTACCAATGGCCAATGATACTTGGTCTGGTTTTAAGAATACGTCAGCTTTTTTGTTCTCTTTGTCCAAAGTAATGGAACTCACTTTGGCAGGAGCCAATGCTCTTGAAATCAAAAGTTGCTCGTTGGTAGTGTATTGAATAACATCAATATTTTCATTGCGCAATTCACGAACGATACCGTGAATTCTAGATCCCTTCATTCCCACGCATGCACCTACTGGATCAATACGGTCATCATAGCTTTCAACGGCTACTTTGGCACGCTCTCCTGGCTCACGTACGATGTTTTTAATGGTGATCAAACCATCGAAAACTTCAGGAACTTCTTGTTCAAATAATTTTTCCAAGAACTCTGGTGCTGTGCGAGACAAAATGATCTGCGGTGTATTTCCACGCATTTCTACTTTGGATACAACAGCGCGCAATGTGTCGCCTTTCTTGTAAAAGTCAGCAGGGATTTGTTGCTCTTTTGGAAGAATCAATTCATTGTTCTCATCATCCAAAACCAAAATCTCTTTTTTCCAAACTTGGTAAACTTCACCAGAGATAATTTCCCCAACGCGCTCACGGTATTTTTGATAGATATGGTCTTTCTCCATTTCGATGATGCGAGAAGTCAAGTTTTGACGCATCGCCAAAACATTGCGGCGACCAAAATCTTCGATTCTGATTTCCTCGATCAACTCTTCACCCACTTCCAAATCGGGAACAGACTTGCGTGCCATGCTCACTTCGATTTGGGCCACCTCATCTTCTAATTCACCGTCGGGAACGATTTCACGGGTTCTCCAAATTTCCAAGTCACCACGCTCTGCGTTGATGATAATGTCAAATCCATCTTCTGCTCCCCATCTTTTAAGGATCATGTTGCGGAAAACATCCGCTAAGATGTTGGTTACCGTTTCGCGGTCGATATTCTTGAATTCCTTGAATTCACCGAAAGATTCTAAAAGGTTAACGCCTTTCATAGCACTTAATTTTTATTTGAAGCTAATCGTTATTTTGGTTTCTTTAATTTCAGCGTAGGCTAGAACAACTTTTTTTTCCACCCATTGCTTTGTTTTTTTTCCAGGCACCAATTCTTTTTCTCGAAAATCCACCTGAATATTTTCTTCGTTGGCCAAGGTTAGTTGACCCTCGATTTTTTGTCCATCCATTGTTTTTATGGCCACGTTGCGACCCACATTCTTAAAATATTGTCTTTTCACCATTAGAGGCTTACCCACACCGGGAGAAGATACCTCCAAAGAGAAATCCTCCACTTCACGGTCCAGAGAACCTTCGATTGCGCGACTTACTTTTTTGCAATCGTCGATGGTTAAACCACTGTCGCGGTCAACCAATACCTCGATTGCATTGCCAGGATTTATCTGGATATCAACAATAAATAAGTCTGAATCCTCCAAAAGAGGAGCAACGAATGAAGCGACGGTTTCCTTGGTAATCATAATATTTAGCAAAAGAAAGAGGGGCTTCCACCCCTCTGTTACTCTCTCAAATGCAGTGCAAAGATAGGTTAAGTCTTTACTTGTACAAAACTTAATTTCATTTTGACCTTGACCTAGGTTAAATTTGTTTTTATGCGAAATGTAATTTTATTTCTTTCTCTTTTCTTTTTTACCGTCGCTCAAAGTCAGACGTGTATGTTTTATTCCGATGCGGATATGGACGGATATGGAGATGATTTGAGTTTTACGGAGAGTCCTTGCGATATAGTTCCGCCTGGGACGACCTTGACGCCTGGTGATTGTGATGATTTTGACCCGACGATCAATCCAGCCGCGGTGGAAATTTGTAATTATCTAGATGACAATTGCAACGGGGGTGAAGTGGATGAGTTTGTGCAATTGAGCTTTTATATGGATGCGGATTTCGATGGCTATGGGGACGCCAATGTCTTGGTCATGGATTGTTTTGAGCAACCAGGATTTGTAACCAATATGGAAGATTGCGATGATAATTTGGTTACCTACCAAGATTTGGATGCCGATGGTTGGGGCTCTGCCATTGCAGATCCTTGCGGTGTTGACAACAATTTAGATTGCAATGACATGACGTCAAGTGTTCAAGAAGCTTCCATGTATTTTGAAGATCAGGATGGCGATGGATATGGCAATCCCGACATGGGCGTTTATCTGTGTGAATCGCAAACTGGATATATACCCGATGGAACGGATTGTGACGACTTGAATCCAAATGCGTACCCTAACGCTGAGGATATCACGGGCAATGGCATAGATGAAAATTGTGATGGCCAGGATGGGGTAGGTATTGCAGAGGACGTGATGGAAAGTCTTG
>CANHIV010000051.1 GCA_947460525.1 Flavobacteriales bacterium | reverse complement strand
TCACCTGGATAAATTTGAATATTAAATCAGGTTCAAAATGATTTGTCAATTTGGATAGGTTCATTATCTTTGTGAAACCTGAATGAAACACAAGGAGTTCGGTCAATCCCCCCAATTGGGTTGCTTGGTTTCTACCGGGGTTTCTAGGGTAAGTAAAAAGTTCTAAATAATTGAATATAAAGACGTTGGAGTTCGAGGTTCACAATCCTTTTCCTCCGCCAGAAAACATCAATGCCCCTTTTGGGGCATTTTTTATTGGTGGATGAGCCAAGTTTACTTGAGCGAATCCCATCAATAAAAAACGCAAGCACGAAGTGCAGCATTGATGTTTTCTGAAGCCCCATCTAAAAAGGGAACAGCGGAGCTAATCCAAGGGGAGAAGAACGAGAATGAGAATCGGAATGAGAATGTATCGCCGAAAATCATTCTCTTTTTCGTTTTAGGAAACATCCTTCCCATTCTGTTTCTCTTTCTCATTCTAAAAATGCTTGTCAGTGGATCACCCCAACAATCCCTTCATCTTTTTTGCAATGAAATTGGTTGCAAAAGTGGGAGCTACGCGGTAAAGGAAGTTCATGAAAGTAGAATCACTTCCTACGTAGATGCGCAATTGATTCTTTTCTATTCCATTTAAAATAATCTCAGCGGCACGCGTGGCTGAAAGCGTTTTGTAATCACTGGCCTCAGCTCCCTTGGGCAACTCCATATGAACACCTGAATTGGCCGTTATATTTGTATTGATTGCCCCGGGAAAGACCACGGACACATGAACATTGGTTTCTCTCAATTCTGCATACAATCCTTCGGTCAATAATTTGACAGCAGCCTTAGATGCGCCATAAACACTTTGACCCGGAACGGGCAAGAATCCGCCCATGCTTGAAACATTGACAATATGCGCCTCCGGGCGTTTCAGTAAAAGTGGAAGAAATGCTTTTGTCATGGCCAACAGTCCAAAGAAGTTGATGTCCATGACCTTGTGAATGGCCTCAAAACTCAAATCATTGACGCGCACAAATGGTTGAATGATTCCTGCGTTGTTGATGATCGCATCAACACTACCATGAGCATCAATCACCATTTGTGGCAAATGGGCCACTCCATCTTTATCTGCAATATTCAAGAGATGCTTGCTGCACAGAACTGAATTATCTTTTAACAGCGCCAAAGTTTCATCGAGTGTAGCTGCATTCACATCCACCGCCGCTACTCTAGCACCTTTGGCCACCAACTGCAATACCAACTCTCTGCCCATTCCGCTGCCAGCTCCAGTAACCACAAAAACTTTGTCCTTTAATTTCATTTTTTTTGTTCAAGGTACGACTGAAATGACAATGAAAGGATATCCCTCATCGCTTACCAACACCACTTCAAGCCCATGGTGCTTTGAATGGTAGGGAACAAATAACCGCGTGTTTCAGGGACTCGGACATAATTCAAAGTGGGTCTTATCTCTGAAAAGAAATGCAGGTTCTTTAGATACTCCCGCTTCTGCCCTACCCTGAAATCCAAGCCGATAGGAATGTATGCCGCAGCGGTCCAACCTGTCTTGTTGTAAAAGGTCTCTCTTTGAAAATCAATACTGGAACTGTAGGTGCTAGTGGATGATATCACCTGTCCATCCGCATCTATCACCTCAGCGGAACTCCATCGATTGCTCACGATCTGCGTCTTTGGTGCCAAATTCACTCCAGCATTGATACCTATCCCCGTATACAAATTGAAACGTCTGTCCCATCCCGTTGACCACACATGTGATACATCAACCTTTAATGCGGTGGCCCTGTAATAACCGTTGGTATAAAAACGCTCCGTAGAATCTATAAAGCCATAGATGGCACCCGTTGACGCCTGGTACAAGGTGTCTATCCTCTCCGTATTTTCTGTTATCATTGAATACAAATTGGTCTGAAAACTCTGACCTATCAAACCCACACGCCATGCCCTGTGCTGACTTTTGTCTTGACCATTCTCCAAAGTAGGTCGCCAACCCAATTGCACGTTGAAACTAGAGGCATTCCAAGAAAACATAAGCCCCATTCGAATATCCTCCATTGGCGTTGTTGGATACAAATTGGCATTGGGTGCCAATTTTGAAAAATCTTCGCGAGACATCAACATGGGCGAAGTGCCCAATTCTCCTCCAGTAGAAACCTGGATGTGATCGAACTTGCTTTTCTTTTTTACCACCTCTTGGGCAAGGCCACTAGCCGCCCATCCTGCCCAAACCAATATTGCGATTGCTCTTTTCATCTTGCTTTATTTACCATTTCCCCAACGACAATCAACTTTGAATATTGCCTTAAGAAAACATTACTGAGAGAATTTATTCCCAGAGCAAAGCATACATGTAATCCCAATCTACTTCGTCGCCAAACTGATATCGGTGCTTGATCTCTGCCTCCTTTTGAAATCCAAATTTCTCGACCAACTTATAAGAGGCCGGATTATTGGTTGCAATAAATGCTTCTATTCTTCGCAGGTTCATTGTTGTGCGTCCAAAATTTAAAACCGCCGCCAACGCCTCGGTCATCAGGCCTTTCTGCTTGTCCGCATCGTGCTTCAACATATAAAAGACCTCTGCCCTCCGGTGTTGCTGGGCCCAAGAATGGAAGCCGCACCAGCCCAATATACGGTTGTCTTTTTTATCAACCAATTGAAAAAACTGAATGGTCAAATTGTAGGTGCTGTATCCGCCCTTGTATCTGAATTGCTCCAACTCAAATTCCTCTTGGGTGGAAATTCCCAGAATCGTCATGATCTCCTGTTGCTCACATTGCGAGAACAAATCATGATAGGATTGCTGATTGAATCCCCTCAAAACCAATCTTGCGGTTTCTAATTGCACATTGAAAATCATTTTCAAATGTACATCACACCTGCTTTAGAAATCAAGTCACATGAATGCAGCGCTTGTGACAAAGATTGCTGCTCAAATCATAGACATATATTTCTGCGTAAAGTGTCCCGTCCTTAACGAACAAGACATCCGCATTGACATTCAATGGATACTGAACATCTTCGAACAAACTAAAGTCCACCACCTTTGTCTTGGCTTTGTTTCGTAAATCAAAATCGTTTCGTTTGATGATATTGGCTTGGACGTGATCCAAAACCGACTTTAAATCAGGCAAAGCCACCTTTGATGATTGACAAGCACAATGGTCATCGTTACTTCGAACGGTGATCTCAGCGGTAAATTCATCCCACTCCTCGCTGCAAATGTGTATAAATGTATTTTTTTTCTTCATGTTTAAGGCAAAAAGCCTTATGCAATGATGCGACACATCAAGCCATGAAAACGATAACAAATGTTTAGAAAGCTATTTTTGGTTCTTTATCCTACTGAGATGAACAGATGATATCCCCAAATAAGAGGCAATCATGTGCTGTGGAATTCTGTTCAGTATACCGGGAAAGACCTCTTCGATTTTGTGGTAGCGCTCCTTGGGCGTCAATGAGAAAGTCTGCTTGATGCGGTCATCATGGTAGCTGAAGTATTGCTCTGCCACCAACCGACCCAACTTCTCCCCTTGCTTCATGTGGGCATATCCCCAATCAATGGCCGCTCTCGGGATAACAACAACTCGGGTATCCTCCAACGCTTGCAAAGAATAGTGTGCAGGTTGCATTCTGAGATAACTTGCATAATCTGCGATGAACTGCCCTTCTGTTGCAAAATGAAAGGTTTGTTCCGTTCCTTTGCTGTCGTTGATCAAGACCCGAATTAATCCCTTTTCAATAAAAAAGACCTCATCAGGCACCCTATTCGCCTCCGCCAAGAAAACATTCTTTTTGAATTCTTGAACACGAATCTGCTTGGCAAAACCTTCCCACTCTTCTGGAGAACAGTTAATGATTTGAGCAACGATGAACCTAAAAAATTCCATGATGAAATGATTGCTCTAATTTAATAGTGCATCCACATTCCACAATTCTGAAAACATGAAAAATATTTCCTTTTACATCACCTCTTCAATCCTTCCCTTCAAATTTCCCCAAGAAAATTCCTCTCCTTTTTTTCGTCCTAGCATGGCCTTACCCAGCGGCGATTGGGCACTGATCACCCAAACGTCGCATCCATCCACATTTATCTTTCCAAATCCGGTTATCATATAATACCACCCTTTGCTCGTTGCCACCATTTTCCCTATTCGAACTGCCCCGTCTGTTTCTTCCTTACTGGGTGCCATGCGCTGCACCTCCGCACACTGTCGGTTGTGGTCATCCAATTGCCTGCCCATCTGCTCCATTTCCAAATGCACCATGGCCGCTCCTGTTTCATGCTTGTCCCCTGCCGAACTCTTTCCTTCTTGCTGATTGCTCTCTTGCAACTCTTTCCATGCCCTTTGCAATGCCTCTCCTCTAGCGGTGAGCGCAGATAACAATGCCTGATAAACTTTTTCCTTGTTCATGTTTTTGGGCGCCATTTCCCGCTATCCGCTTCAATCCTGCTCCGCAGGGATTTCCGCTACTATCGGGGGCGCGTCGGTTACAAATCTAATGCACTTCGCTATATCGCCTGTCCCATGGGACTGCCTTCACGCTCAAAAGAAACTCCGTTCACCCATGTCCTTTTTATCTCCCCATGAAATTCCATTCCTTCCAATGGTGACCAGCCGCACTTGTATAGCAAATCTTCCTTACCAATCTTCGTTCTAGCATTCAAATCAACCAAAACCAAGTCTGCGTAATATCCCTCCTCAATAAATCCTCGTCTTTCAATTCCCAACAGTAAAGCAGGATTGTGACACATCTTCTGTACCAATTGGGAAAGCGACCATCTTCCTTGATGAACAAAATCCAACATCACCAATAGTCCATGCTGGATCATGGGTGCACCTGACATGGATTGAAGATAAGGCTTTTGCTTTTCCTCCATTAAGTGTGGCGCATGATCTGTGGTGATCAAATCAATTCTATCGTCCAACAATGCCTCCCAAAGTTGCTCTCGATCTTCAGCAGTTTTAATGGATGGATTCCATTTGATCTTTGTACCTAGCGCTTTATAATCGTCATTGGAGAACAACAAATTCTGAACACAAACCTCGGTTGTAACTCGCTTGGTCGTCACATCTGGGTTAGATTCAAACAAGGAAGTTTCCTTCCCGCTGGTTAAATGAAAAACATGCAGACGACCTCCTGTGCTTTTTGCCAATTCTACACAACGTTGCGAAGCTGAAAAACACGCTTGAGCAGAACGGATGAGGTGGTGGTGCTCAAAGTCAATTTCATTTCCATTGGACTGTATATAATTTTCGATATTCTCCTCAATGATTCGCTCATCTTCACAATGCAGTGCAATCACCTTGTCCGGAAATCGCTTAAAAATCTCCGACAACTCCTCTGGAAACTGACACAATAAATTTCCTGGACCCGCAAAGTATAGTCCATCATCGGTAAGCGCCAAAACATCCTTCAAATCATCATCGCTCCATTCTTTCCAATTGTCACGATTCAGCCCGAGTAAAAAACCATAATTGCTGAAAGATCTGTCTCTCGCAGCTGCATACTTATTGTCCAAAATGGATTTTGAAATCACATTGGGAACGGTGTTGGGCATATCGATAATCGTAGTTACTCCACCTGCCACTGCTGCTTGTGACTCCGAGTGCAAATCGGCCTTCCACGTCAGCCCAGGATCTCTAAAATGAACCTGCGCATCGATGACTCCTGGCATCAAATAAAATCCTGTAGCATCAATTGTTTCATCAACATTCAAATCTTGCAATGACCCTATTGCTTTGATTACCCGACCCTCTATGAGGACATCACAATTGCAAATTCCTTTGCCATCGACAACTTGCGCGCTCTTTATTAATGTTCGTTTCATATTTAAGGATTACAATGATCACAATACATGGGATCTTCATTCAATTTTTGATGGGGAAAATTCTCCTCTGTTTCACATCCGCAATGGTTACAAGATTTTATATACTTCAATGTGGATTGAGTAGGATACGAACACAAATCGCATGGAAGACCCGGAATGGCTTGGGTAATCCCAAATCCGGGAAGCTCGCAACGCGGACACAATGACTTGATTCGCTCAATCAACTTTTTGGTAACCTCTTCAATAACCAACATTCTGGTAGGATTGAACATGGCACGCATATCGGTTTCTAGATATACTTTGCCATGCTCTTCTAGGATTAAATTACAACAGCGACGCAATTCATCCCAATCTTGAATCCCCTTTTGCATCTGTTGAAAATCATTTGGATCAATTCGCGCAATCAAAGCATGTGAAGGGAATTCTGTTGTGTGGGCAAATTGCTCTACTTCATTCCAATCGTTGCAAAAGGCAGCATTGAAGTTGGTGGACAAACTGATCATCTTCTCAATAAACTCCCATCCATTTTTTTTGTCTTTCAACATTACCCATTCCTCATCCGCATGGGCAAAGTAAACTGCAGGATGCGGACCAAATGAACCTTCATTGGCCACACCCAAGTCAAAATCAAATTCATCCAATGCTTGCTCACATTTCTGTCTCAGAACCTCCACAACATTGCCATTTCTCTCCACTTCACCTGAGAATGTGCCCAATACATCCGTGTTATAATATTCCGGGGCCCATGTTTCCAAACCCAAATCGGCAAGCAAAAGAGGTGCAATCACCTTTTCCTTTTTATGCTGCGTGGCAATCACCAACTTTCTACCTTTAAAATAGTCGAAAGCACTTCTCTTCATACTCCTACTTATGAATGGACCTGATCATCCCATCAAAACAGCAATTAAGCATCATTGGGATTGAATAAGATGAAGATAAAGCGGCATCCCAAAAGTCAAATTTATCGGAAAAGTGATGCCCAATGCCATTGGCACAAACAAGCCTGGGTCCGATTTTGGAGCCGCCATTCGCATGGCCGCGGGCACCGCGATGTAGGAAGCACTGGCGGCCAAGACCGACAATACGAACCGATTTCCTACATCTGCAGTGACCCATTGACT
>CANHIV010000050.1 GCA_947460525.1 Flavobacteriales bacterium | reverse complement strand
TACAACAAAGATTTTCTGTATCCCAATGAAGGCGGCAACGTACAAACTGCTTCCGACAAAGTGCAAGGTTTCAGAAATTTATTCAACATCCGCAGAGAGCTTAAATCTGCAGACGAGCTTACCGCTGATGCCTACAAGCAAGTCACCGCTGAAATGGCGCAGCAAGTAAAATCATTGATGCTCGAATTGGTGAGATAATGCAAAAATTTGCCCTACATATTTTTTTGTTTTTGCTCATTTTTGGGAGTTGCGTCACGCCTGACAGCGTTCAAAAAACCGAACCCCCTAAAAATACACCCGCGCCAGAATGGGTGACCCAAAGACCCACGAGCAATCAGTATTATATCGGCATAGCAAGCTGCAACAAAAAAATCAACCCGGTTGATTATGCCGCCATTGCCAAGAAAAGTGCATTGAATGACATGGCTTCGAGTGTTAGCGTGCGCGTTCAGGGGCAAAGCTTTTTGAATACGATGGAAGTCAACAAAGTATTCTCTGAAGACTTCTCTTCCAATATCAACACCACGACAGACATCGAGTTTGAAGATTATGAAACGGTAGGCTCCTATGAAAAAAATCAAGAGTATTTCATCTACCTGCGCATTAGCAAGTCAGCCTATCAAGAGCAGCAAGCCCGAAAAAAGAACGAAGCCCTTCAACAATCCTACAATTTGTACGAACGCGCGCAGGAGTCCATGAAAAGAAATCAGTTGGGATCAGGGATGGACCTATTGCTTCATGCTTTGTTTGCCATCAAGCCTTATTGGAACGAGCCCAATCATTTTGTTACCCCCAGCGGAGAAGACCTTTTGTTGGATCAACAGATATACAGCGACATTGAAAGGATTTTAAGCGGTTTACAAATCAAATCCGACGAAAATGGAATTGTATTGAATACCAAAAATCAATTCTCTCAATCTTGCGCCATCAAAGCCATTTTTAATGGAAATCCAGCTACAGGCGTTCCACTCACTACGCACTTTCCAACTTCGAAATACCTTCGTCCCAAAAAGCAATCTACCGGTCCCGACGGTAAATTGATGGTTCAGGTTCAAGACGTTCCCATGGACACCAAATCTCCGCAGTTGGAAGTGAAATTGGACATTGATGGCTGGATCGCCATGGACTTGGATGAGAAGATTTGCAAACGCTTGTTGCAATCTACGCCTGTGAATAGCCTGCAAGTACCCATTTACATGATCAAGCCCACTTTCTTCATTCGCTCAACAGAAAAAGAACTGGGAGAGAACAAGCAGCAGCAGTTGTTGGCCATCGCGGTACAATCCTTCCTGACTCAACAAGGATTCACAACGGCTTCTCAGAGCAAAGCCGATTACATCATTGACATAGAAGCCAACACCACGTCCGCAGGACAAACACAGGATTTTTCAAGTGCTTTGCTCGACTTGAAACTCACTTTAACCGACAACCAAGAAGACCTGTTGCGCTACCAAAACAACACCAATGCCATCAAAGGAGTGCAGTTGAGCATACCCGCGGCCAGCGCCGAAGCATACAAAAAAGGCAAAAATTTATTAGAAGATGAATGGCTAAAATTGATGTTGCAAGCAATTTTGTAACTTTGGCATTATTCGTGTAAATCGAAAAATTAAATAAACCTCAAATAAACAACGAAATGAAAATCATGAAATTTACCCTTATGCTAATGGTGGTTGCCATTGGATTTGGAATGACAGGATGTAAAAAGAAAAAAGGAGCTGCTAAATCTGACGATACCGGCATCAATCCTAAACAACAAGGTGAAGTATTGATCAATGAGTACTGCTCTGGTGAACAATACATGAGCACCAAAGAAGCTTTCCGCGCTACTGCAACTGGTGAGAGCATGGACCGTGAGACTGCAAAGAAAAAAGCAAAATCCAATGCGATGTCTGAATTGTCTAAATCAATCAGCGCTACATTGAAAGTTGTAGGTGACAACTACGTTAACTCTTCTGAATTCAACAACAAAGAAGAAATCACTGAAACATTTCAAGAAATGACCCGCACCGTGGTTGATCAAAACTTGAAAGGCGCAGTGGAAATCTGTGAAAAATTGACGCAAAAACCTGATGGTTCTTATGTTAGCTATGTGGCTATTGAATTGTCTGGAGAGCGTTTGGCCAACTCTTATGCTGAGAAATTGGGTGCTAATGAGAAATTGAAAGCCGATTACAACTACGAGAAGTTCAAAGAAACTTTCAACAAGGAAATGGAAAAGATGGCTTCAGAGCAGAAGTAATTTCTCTCCTGAATACAACACAAAAAAGGTCAGCAAATGCTGACCTTTTTTTTTGAAGCTTATTCAACTTATACAAATCGAGGATCTGTTTCCATGACATGACCGCAGCACTTGCAAGTGCGCAAATCCTCTGACCCATAGAAATGTCTGAATCGAGGCAAGAAATCTGTCTCGATGTTCTTTAATACAAAATAATCATCATACAACTTGGTGTTGCATTTTTCACAAAACCACATCAAACCATCCTTGGTTTCGCGATCGTCTCTTTTAACCTCGATCACCAATCCCACAGTGTTCTCACCGCGTCTTGGTTGATGAGGAACACCACCAGGAAGCAAAAACATTTCACCTTCTTTGATCGTTATATCCACGGCCTTACCGTCCTCTTGAATACCGACCACAATGTCCCCCTTGAATTGATAAAACAACTCTTCCGTTTCATTGAAGTGATAATCCTTTCTTGCATTTGGACCGCCCACCATCATTACAATGTAATCCCCTGCTTCTTTATAAATGTTCTTGTTTCCCACAGGAGGTTTGAGCAAATCCTTGTTTTCCTCAATCCATTGATGAATATTGAAAGGTCGTCTTATCATGATCTAAAGTTTTAACGAAAATAACCCAACACCAGGGAATGTGGATGGACACGCTTCAGATTTTCAAATCCAATCTGCAAAAAAAGAAGGGTTTTGTTCCAATACATTACCTATCACTACCCAATTGGCACCTGCGCTCCAGGCCTGCTCTATTTCGCTTTGGGATTGAATGCCGCCGCCTACTATTATTGGAACCTTTACTTCGCGGCGCACCGCCGCAATCGTATCCATGGTAACCGGACGATTGGCGCCACTTCCCGCATCAAGATAAACCAACTGCATACCCAAAAGCTCTCCAGCCAAAGCTGTGGCACTGGCCAGTAGCGGCTTGTCAGCCGGCAATGGCAAGGTATTGCTGATGTAACTCACCGTAGTAGGTTTACCACCATCGATCAATAGGTAAGCCGTGGGCCAAATTTCAAGTCCACTTTGCTTGATGGCACGCGCCGCTTGAACATGCTGTCCAATTAAGAATTCAGGATTTCTTCCCGACAACAATGACAACAACAACATGCCATCCGCTTGGTTAGAAATCTGCTGAGACGATCCTGGAAACAATACAACAGGCAGACCCGATTCTTTCATGATCGCAAGACATTGTTCCAATTGACTTTTGTGCAAAAAACTTCCGCCGACAAAAATCATTTTTACCAACGCATTTTGCGCCTCCTGCACCATTTCTCTCCAATGCTTCTCTCCGCCAAAATCAGGATCAATCAGCAAAACAAGCCCTTTGTCTTGATTCCAATCTATGCGCGCGTTGCTTTTCATCGGAGGTAAAAATAAAACACATTTCCTCCGTCTCACCAAATTTTTATATGTGCATAAAATGCGCATTTACTAACATATACCCGTTAACACTTCGTTATTTCTCTTTCTACATTTTTGAGATTCCATTTGTAGTTTCGAAACCGGTTAAACCTATACAAATTATTCAAGGATGGAATTTCAATCTCTCAATTTTGACTTGCCCAAAGAGTGCAATTCGTTGATCAAAGTTATCGGAGTAGGCGGTGGCGGATCTAACGCTGTCAACTACATGTACAATCAGGGCATCAAAGGTGTCGATTTCATCGTTTGCAACACCGATGCGCAAGCATTGGACTACTCAGCGGTTCCTCATAAAATTCAATTGGGCGCAGCATTGACAGAAGGTCGCGGCGCTGGTGCATCTCCTGCTGTAGGTAAGGAAGCTGCCATCGAAAGCATTGAAACAGTAAGAAATATTTTACAAAACGAAAAAGGCAAAACCAGTATGGTTTTCGTCACTGCTGGTATGGGCGGTGGTACCGGAACAGGTGCTGCTCCTATCATTGCTAAAATGGCGAAAGACATGGGCATTTTAACGGTTGGTATTATCACCGTTCCTTTTGGCTTTGAAGGAAAAAAACGTCATTTCCACGCGGAAGAAGGTGTGATTGAAATGAGAGATGCGGTAGATACGCTATTGATTATTCGCAATGACAAATTGCGCGAGCTTTTTGGAAATCTTAGTTTAAAGCAAGCTTTCAGCCATGCTGATGAAGTATTGTGTACTGCTGCCAAAGGCATTGCCGAAGTAATGACTTTGACAGGCTTGGTTAACGTTGACATGAATGACGTGAGAACCGTGATGAAAGACAGCGGTGTTGCCATCATGGGTAGCGGACAAGCCAGCGGGGAAGGTCGTGCCAAGCGTGCAGTTGATGCTGCCTTGGAATCTCCTCTTTTAAATGATTCTGATATTTTTGGTGCCAAGCACGTTCTTTTGAATATCACTCATGGTGAAGAAGAATTGTTGATGGACGAAGTAAGCGATATCACCGATGCCATCCAAGATCGTGCTGGTCAAAACGCCAACGTAATTTGGGGTTATGGTCAAGATACCCGTTTGGGTGATGACATCAGCGTTACTGTAATTGCTACAGGATGGGACGCAAAAAATTTGGACGATGTTATTCCTGGAATTGAAGCGCAAGCACAAGTGGTGGTGGACGTTCACACTTCCGTTGAAGAAATACCAACAGTACAGGCCGTTGCCGCTCCAGTGATGCAAGAAGTAGTTCAACCTATCGCTTCACCTGTAATGGTTGTCGAATTGGAAGAAGTTGCTCCCATTGACAACGTTGCTCCTCTATCCGAACCAGTTGCTGAAATCATCGATTTAAATATGGAAATCGAATCAGAACCCGTTGAGTTTGTTCAAAACGAAGTGGCTTTTGAAATCGAGTTTCCAGAAGAGCCTACCTCAATTGATTTGTTTGCAACCAGCACGCAACAAGCAGAGCCGGTTATTAGTGTATTAGAAGAAGCACCTGTTGCTCGTGTAGAAGAAGTGGTAATGAAACACAAGGAAAGTACAGAGGTGAATACCAATGACGTTTTCAACGTAATTGGTTTCTCTGACAACTTGAACATGGAAGCTGCTCCAGAGGCCAACATGCCTATCCGTGAGCGTGCGACTGACGCTGTTGATCGTTCTACCATCAATCAATTGCAGAACGAAAGAGCCAACCGCATCAAGCAAGTGACTATGCAAATCAAGAGTCCCGGTGGTTTGCTTTCAATGGAAGAAGTACCAGCCTACGAGCGCAAGCGCGTTGTATTGGATTCTACCCCTGCTAGCAATGAATCACAAGCTTCTCGTTTCGGTATTTCAGAAGTTACTGATGCCAATGGCGAAAAGCGCTATGAATTAAAAGGCAACAATCCTTTCCTACATGACAATGTAGATTGATCGTCTTGAATTACACAACAACATATCCATAGAAAAGGGCTGAAATTTCAGCCCTTTTTTATTTCTTATTATTTCAATTTTTGTCCCAGCATCTCGTGTGCACGTTTCTGTCTTTGCCATTCATAGTAGGCAAAACCCGCTGTCCAAAATACTGCCCATAGTGAATAGATGAACACAACGATGATGGTCAACCACCAACGCTCTTCAACCGTTTGTCCATTGGCATCCTTCACCAAGAATGGTTCATACTTCCAAACAAAATTCCAAGCACCCAAAAGAAACAACGCTGCAGATACCAAGAAGCTCAAAGAAATGGCGCCCACCACAGCGCTTTTATTGGGTCGGGTACCTTCATTGGAACTGTGATTCCAATAACCCACTACCTTATTCTGCGCATCGTGCACAATGCTCACTTCTTCTGTGTAACGCGTATGATAAAGCCCATCATTCATCCCGACAAAAATGATATCGTTCAATTTGACCCAACGTTGTGGACCTTTTTTCTCCTGACCTTCAATCACACTGGTACCGCCTTGTTGAAGGGGACCGCGCGTTAGCACTAAATCGGTGGATGGGAATAGTTCGCGAATTTTCATGAACCAAAAATAAGAAGAATGGGCTATCGAATGGACAACGAAACTTTCCGTTCTAAATCTTGAGAAGAAGTTAGCAATGGGTCAATAATCTCCACATTCATTTGCCCAACCAATACACCATGTGCCAGCAAAAAATTCTGCACCTTCCATGCCCTTTCCCAAGCCAATTTCTCATTCAACAAAACATTACCGGTTGGATCCGCAGATCCACGTATCCAAACCTCTCGATCATCATTCAACATCAAGTAAAACGCCATTTGCAGCAATTCCTTCTGTCCCATTTCTGAAATCTCTGAAGAACCCGTTTCGAAAAACACCTCCGTTGAATCCACCGACTCAACAGCTACAAATACTTGCTTATCCGCTGAAGCAAGAAGATGCGATTGATCTTGCTCATTCCACCACTGTATACCATTGAAAGCAAATGGCAAGTATTGCCAACCCATTTGTCCCTTATCATCGGTATACAAAACCGCTACTACATTTCCTTGACCGTCCTTGATGGTTACTGGCATATCCCTTTGTGGAGTGCCATTGCCATTGGTGAAAGTCCAAGAATAGAAATGAGAAGAACCCACATGAAAGCAAAACCTATTTCCAACTTCCTTCACCGCTTGGCCTTGCATCAAAGAAGAGCACTCAACCGTCGAATCCGTTTCCAAACAAATTTGCTTGCGCTGAACCGGATCTAATCTTTCTGCATAAAACAGCGCTGTATGGATACCTAGAGAGGCCCTATTGGAAATCAACCACCCGCTTTCCTCATCACTTGGCCACCATTGGTAGTCATCCCGCTCACTATTGATGGGGTACTCCAATTGCCAACGCACTTGCCAAAACTCACTTTT
>CANHIV010000049.1 GCA_947460525.1 Flavobacteriales bacterium | reverse complement strand
TGTTTTTGTTGTTTTTCTTCGGAAATGATTGGGTTCATGGTCATTCGGCGTCCTTGATTCTCTTGGCTGTAATCGCCATCAGTTTGGCACTTGGCATCACTTTGAGCTTTGTCCACGGCATTAGTTTGAAGACCCAACAGCCCGGCAGCATATTGGCGATTTTAGGATTTGCCACTTTGATTCCCATTTTATTTGCCTCTGTTTTATTGATGCAGAGCATTGTATTGCAGACACAACAAAATGCCGATTGGGGGTGGTTGCTCATTTTAATGATGATTGCCCTTCCGTTTGCCTTGTCGAACGTTTTGTACCCTTACCTTTGGAGAGATTGATTATGAAAAGAAATTGGTGGAAAGTATTGTCCGTTTTAATGTTGGGCTATGTATTGGTGGCAACCTTCTCTGTGCCGCTCGTTCCTGGTGGATTGAGCATTAACATTGATGCACTTCACCGTGGCAAGCAAACGGTAATCTTTACAGGCTACAATACCCATTTTCAAGATGATGCCCAACATTTACAATGCTTTGTAGGTGTAGGTGACCAGTACATGGCAGTAGAGAACATTCTCATCCAAGACAATCAACACGTTCAATTTGAAGTCAACTGGCCTGACACCCTTCCTTCCTCCGCCATTGCTTTTTATGTCAACAACACGATTGATGGATCTGTTTATGTTTCGACAGCATTGTCCAATAAAGAAATCGCCATTATTTCAAATGCGACTCTAGAAAATACAACAAAACCCAATGTGCTAAATGATGAGCACACAGTTTGGGGATTTCCTTTTCAACCCATATTGTTTGAAACCATCCGAAATTTGATGTTACATGTTCCCATGTGGTTCACAATGTTTTTCCTGATGGGTATTGGTTTTGTCGCTAGCATCAAAGCCATGCGCGGTAACGTCAATAGTGACTTGGTAGCCGTGGCATCTGTCAAAGTGGGCTTGTTGTTTTGCATTTTGGGTTTGATAACGGGTTCGCTTTGGGCACGTTTTACGTGGCTCACCTGGTGGACCAAAGACCCGCAATTGAATGGCGCTTTGGTTGTATTTATCGTTTATGCAGCGTATTTGCTACTCAGAAACAGCATTGATGATGAAATTAAACGTGCAAGGATCTCTGCGGTATTCAACATTTTTGCTTTTGTGTTGATGATTGTTTTGTTGATGGTCATGCCGCGCATTGCCGACAACAGTCTTCATCCCGGAAAAAGCGGAAATCCTGCATTTAGCAAGTATGATTTGGATAGTTCCCTGCGAAGTGTTTTTTATCCTGCCGTCATCGGATGGATATTACTGGGATATTGGATCTATACTTTACAATTAAAATTCGAGAAATTAAATGATAAAATCAACCGTCGTTAAAGCATTTCAAGTCATGCTCGTCATGATGATTGTTACCCCACTTTGGGCGCAAGGAAATGGATTGGAAAATACTTTTTTTGAATCTGGAAAGATAAAAGTGGTAATGGGTGTTGCCGTTATCATATTCATCGGAATCGCCATCTATTTGTTTCGTTTGGACAAGAAGATTTCAAAATTAGAAAAGGAAATACACGATGAAAAAAACTGAGATTATTCTCATTCTAGTATTGGCAATAGTGGCATCCATCATCGTCATGACATTTGCCTCAAGCAATGAAAACGTGACATTTGCCGAAGCCAAAGAGCATGTGGATGAGCGGGTGAAAGTGATTGGCACGTTTGACAAAACAAGTGGTGTTGAATACAACCCGCTAGAAAATCCCAATCGTACCGTTTTTTACATCACCGATAAAGCAGGCGAAAAACAGAAAATAGAACTGATACACAAAGATGGAAAGCCAATGGGATTGGAGCAAAGTGAATCCGTTACCTTGGAAGGAAAATGGAGCAATGACAATTCTTTTCATGCCGATTATGTCCTGATGAAGTGCCCCAGTAAATACAACGAGCAACAACACTCTTTAAAGTAATGAGCGAGATACAATATTTGAATGAACATTTATGGCCCGGAGTCTTGGGCCATTTTTTTGTGGTTTTGGCCTTTGTTAGTGCCATTGGCGCTACCTACGCCTATTACCAAGATGAAAATCAACCCACGCTGAATTGGAAATTCTGGGCAAGACGTGCTTATTATACCCATATCGTATCCATTGTTGGAATCATCGCTATGATGCTGTGGATCCTGTTGAATCATCTGTATGAATACAAATATGCCTTTGACCATTTGAACAACAGCATGCCACTGAAATATGTTTTCAGTTGTTTGTGGGAAGGACAGGAAGGAAGCTTTATTCTTTGGATTTTCTGGCACGCGATGCTTTCCATTTTGGTTATTAGAACAGCCAAAGAATGGGAATCCAGAGTGATGACTGTTATTTCTAGCGTTCAGGTCTTCTTGGCTTCCATGTTATTGGGTGTCTACTTTGGAGATTTCCAATTTGGTTCTGATCCTTTTATTTTGCTTCGCGACATGGCCAGCAATGCCGAATTGCCTTGGGTAAAAAATCCTGACTATTTGAGTATCCCTACTTTCCAAGACGGGAAAGGTCTTAATCCTTTGCTTCAAAACTACTGGATGACCATTCATCCACCTACCTTGTTTTTGGGATTTGCCTCCACGCTTATTCCTTTTGCCTTTGCCATAGCTGGGCTTTGGAAAAGAGACATCAAAGGATGGATGAAACCCGCTATTCCGTGGGCCTTCTTTGGTGTTATGATATTGGGCACTGGAATTTTGATGGGTGGTGCTTGGGCATACGAAGCCCTTGGTTTTGGTGGCTTTTGGGCTTGGGATCCCGTTGAAAACGCTTCATTGGTGCCTTGGCTTACCTTGGTTGGTGGCGCCCACTTGTTGCTCATCAATCGACGCAAACCTACTTCCGCCTTTACCACACTCGTACTGATTTTATCGAGTTTCATTTTGGTGTTGTACTCCACCTTCCTTACCCGAAGCGGTGTTTTGGGTGATAGCAGTGTGCACAGTTTTGTAGACAGTGGAATCCTAGCACAATTACTGGTTTATTTGTTGTTCTATGTTGCATTGAGTACATGGATGATGATGCCCAAAAATCCATTGCGCATCGCTTACTTGGGCATCTGTGGGATTTTGCTTTTGGCGGGTATCGGAAATTTATTGACCCTGCCTGAATCTACAGCCAAGGATTTGCTTCCCGGCGAAGGCACTTGGGTACCCAGCCTTACTTTGATTTTCATGATGGTATCCGCCATATACTTGTGGATTGCTTACCGCAGAAATTTCAGATCTCCAGATGAAGAAGAGGCGATTTCCAGTAGAGAGTTTTGGATGTTCATCGGCTCTGTGGTTTTGATTCTAATGTCCATCCACGTAACTGTTGTAACCTCCGTAAATGTGGGCAATATTTTCCTTGTTCCATTTGAGAATGCTTTTGTTTGGTTGCATGAAAACACCGGATGGGAATTTGCGAAACGATTGGCCGATCATCAATTCAGTGCACCTTCAGATACAGAGAGATTCTTCACTTATCACAGGGTTCAAATCCCATTGAGCATTTTACTCTTCTTATTGATTGCCATTGGCCAATATTTCTCTTACAAATCCTCAGACATAACCCTTGTATTAAAAAGATTGGCATGGTCAGCAGGATTGAGTATTGCTGTAACCGCTTTGTTGTATTTCACCACTAGTTTTAGCGAGGAGCAAGATTTCTCGATTTTGATTTTGGTATTTGCCACGTTGTTTGCCACGTTCGCCAACTTTCAATTTGCATCTAAAATTTGGAAAACAGGCTTTTCTTCTCTGGGGGCAAGTATCGCACACATTGGATTTGCGGTATTGATCTTTGGGGCTGTCGTTTCTACCGCCCGTAATTTCTTTATTTCAGAAAACAAAATCGGAAATGTTGCCCAATTGGACAAAGAGTTCAACAACATGGAAGATCTCATGATTCTTCAAGGCGACACCATAGCCATGGGGGATTATTTCATCGTTTACGAAGACAAATACAAAGAAGGCGATCACTTAAAAGTGAAAATCAACTTCCTTGAAAAGTTGCCCATTCAATACAAGGCTGGGGATTATCGATCCATGCAAGGGATGGTATTTCGTTGTATGAAAGACCACCAAGCAACAGACAGCTTTTTAACGGATTGGCAAGAAGATTCACTTTGGTCGGTGATTCCCGCCCCAAGACAAGATATCAAGAGCCAAGCAAAATTGTGGCAACCCGGAAAGCCAGGGGCCGCTCAATTTGAGTTGATCCCCAGTGTCCTTCAATCACCCAAGGGCAATTCACGCGAGCCGAGCATTCGCCACGAATTGGGAAAAGATCTGTACACCTACATCAAGTATGTTGCTCTTGAGGAGCCCGCAGTAGATGCGAACGGCTATTTAGAAGCCAAGAGTGGTGATGTTAGTGTTGGCGTCAACATCCCATTGACTGAGACCGTAGAAATGCGCATCGATAGTATTGTGAGTGCAGGCCCACTGCCCGCTTCACTTCCACAAGATGTCGTTGCAAAAAGAGCTTTTGTCACATTGCGCGAAAACACAACGGAAGAAAAGTTGATCATTGTAATGGCCTCCAAAAATGGAGTTGGACAAATGTTTCCTGCAGAATCCAAAACCTTTAAAATGTTGATGTCATTGATTGAAAAAGACAACGCTCTTTCATTGACCATCCAGCAGCACAAGAGCAGCAAGAAAGATTTGCTTATTATCAGTGCCGAAATCTTCCCTGCCATTAACCTTTTGTGGTTGGGCTGTATCATCATGATCATTGGAACCACCATGGCCATTTTTAATCGAATCAAAAACAGATAACATGAAAGACAGATTGATCAATATTGGTCACATTATTTTGGCAACGATTTGTTTCGGTTTACTTGTTGGGACCATGGAGCATTATAATCCTTTTGCCATTCCCATGCCCGTCAACCTAGAAATATCCACTCCAGAATTTGCTGCTTATATGGCCAATCAGCCTGTAAACGCTTACTTGTGGATCATGCTCGGCTATGCTGTAGGAAGCTTTGGGGCAGGTTTCGTTTTGTCTCGATTGAGTAACAATTTATCCAGTGCACGAATTGCGCTTTCTGGTGGATTAACAGCATTGGGAATAATGAATATGTTTGCGTTGCCGCAACCCACTTGGTTTTGGATCAGTGTTTTGGTGTATTTCCCATTCATCTTTTTGGGTGCGAAAATTTATCCCAAAGTACAATTTGAAAAAAGATAAAGAGAACTTACTTCCATCCTATTCGGCGGTATTTTTTGGCTTGAAGATATTCCTTAGGGACGACTCTCTGAATTTCTGTCTGTAGCCATTCCACCAAGGCCAATCGGTGGAAACTTTGATGGGTTACAATGGACACCTCACGCACCGGAACCGGACTAACAAATGAGCGCGCATTCTTTTCTTCTTTCCTTCCTTTGACGGATAATGCAGGGACCATGGTGTAGCCAAGGCCCTTCTCTACCAAGCGCATCAATGCTTCCAAAGATCCACTTTGGTATACAAAATTCAAATCTTTTCGTTTGCCTTTGCTGCCGCAAATCACCAATGATTGTTCTCTGAAACAATGGCCTTCATCCAATATCAGCATTTCATTGGCTTCTAAATCACTTGATCGCCAATCCTGTCGATTGTATCGAGGATCCTCAGGAGACAAATAGACCTGAAAAGGCTCGTAATACATGGGCCACTCTCTGATATTCTTTTCTTCCAAAGGTGTTGCCAAAATACCCATATCGATTTCACCTTTCTTCAAAGCTTGAATGATTTCATCGGTTCTCATCTCCTTCACTGTGAGGTGAACCTTCTTGTTTTTCTTGGCAACAATGGGTAAAAATAGCGGGATGAGATATGGGGCAATTGTTGGAATAATGCCCAGCGTGTACGAACCTTCAACTTTGTCCACTTCCCCATTAACAATGGACTTGAGACCATCTACCTCACTCAATATCAATCGCGCCTTCTCGATCATGATGCTGCCCAATACCGTTGGTGATATGGGAGAGGCGTCACGATCAAATAATTTGCCTCCAACCTCTTCTTCGAGTTTTTGAATTTGCATGGTTAGCGTGGGCTGCGTAACAAAGCAGCTCTCCGCTGCTTTCACAAATTGTCTGTGGGTATCCAATGCGACCAAGTAGGTCAATTGCTGAAGTGTCATTTTGCAATATCTATATTAATATAAAAGTATAGCAAAAATCTATTGATTCATTAATCCCAAGGAAGTTCGAAACCCGAACTTTGTGGAATGTCCCAATCAAAAAAACGGTTGAAGGGTTCTATGTCATCGCCATAGAAAGTAAAATTTCTTGCGCCCCATGGGGTATTCCAATTCATCAATGCGACATTGGACAAGCGGGTAATGACCAGATCAACGGTTGAGGCGCCATCGTAACGCCTTTTGTCAGACTCAAGGACACGCGCTTCACCATTGGGTACCCAACGGGGCATTATCTGGACATCCAACACGGCATTGGGAAAGTTCTTATTAAAATTCTGCTTGATCCATTCAGGACCAAAAAAATCACTCGTTTCAAAATCTCCTGATTTCCATGCGCCGTTCATGGGATCTTCTTTTACCATTTTCCAACCTTGACTTTTACAAAAAGCCATCCAATGCATGGACAAACTATCCTCTGGGTTGTCTTTCAAAACAAAGCGATAAATAAACTTCCGGCCTTGCTCATTGGACACCAAGGGGATCTCTGCTTTCCATTCTTCAGGCATATATTCCATGGCCGCCTGCAAAACCTCAAGGTACACTTGAATGGAATCCTTGGACAAAAAATAAGGTTCGGCATTGGGTGAATCTGCCCGATGTGCATTCTCCAAGCAGGCCAGCCACCAATTTTCCAAGTTGATCTCTTCATGTCTACTGAGTGTCCTTGGCGTTCTTTTTTTCACCAGCCCAACCCCACTTCGTATACCATTGTGATATACCAATTGCGTCAATGGCTTTCCTAAACTATCCCACTCCAAATAATTGCCTTGAAGCAATGTTTTTTCCCGACGGAAAGTCTGTTTCATTTGACCATT
>CANHIV010000048.1 GCA_947460525.1 Flavobacteriales bacterium | reverse complement strand
AGCTCGTTCATCAAATCTTCAGCGTTGAAATGGTTGATGAATTTGGAAAATTTTTCGGCAAAGGCTTTCTCACTGTCCGTCATGTGCAAGATCTCTTCTCCCACATAATTTTTGAGTAGGTTTTGACGCACTTGCTCAAGGCCGTATTCAAAGAATTGTTTTTGCACCTCTCTTCCCCAAGAATGAAAGGTTACTCCCAGTTCTGTAAGTTGGTAGAGATCTTTTTTGTAGCAAAGGCGCATCCAATTTTGGAAGGTGGCATCTAAGCCTTGATTGAAGTTTTCATTTTGCGCAAACATCACGGCTTTCCACAAATTGCCATTGGAGAAGTCTGCGGCAATTTTGGCTCTTTCTGCTTCAATGCC
Source organism: Flavobacteriales bacterium (assembly GCA_947460525.1). GTDB lineage: Bacteria > Bacteroidota > Bacteroidia > Flavobacteriales_D > Sanyastnellaceae > CAMCTV01. Next base: position 6,686 of record CANHIV010000048.1, on the reverse strand, counting down.
CAAGTGAATCAGATATTGCATCACAATATCATCCTCAATTTTTGGAATTTGAATGGACTGCACGCGGGATACAACTGTCGCCAACATGGATTCCGTGCTTTCTGTTACCAAGATGAAAATGGTATTGGCGGGTGGTTCCTCCAACAACTTGAGCAGCTTGTTGGCGGTATCTTCTTTGATCATTTCAGCCATCCAAATGATCATTACTTTTTTGCCCCCATAAAATGATTTCAGGGACAATTTTCTGGCAATGTTGTTGGCTTCGTGAACGGGAAATAGCAGTGTTTTGTTCTCTTTGGAAATTCTACTGATCCAATACTCTGTGTTGAAGTAACAAGTGGACAACAAGAGCTCTCTCCATTCCTCGCCAAAATCATCGGACAGTGTGTGCTCACTGCCAGAGGACGATTTATTGAAGAATGGAAAAGAGAAATGGAGATCAGGATGCTGCAAGCTGTGAATGGCTTTGCAAGATGTACATTCATGGCAGGCATCGTTTTCATTGGGCTGTGCGCAAAGCAGATATTTTCCCATTGCCATTGCCAAAGCCATTGCGCCATGCCCTTCTGCCCCGTTGAATAACATGGCATGCGGAACGCGCGCTTCTTGGACACTGCGCAAAAGTCGATCTTTGACTTTTTGCTGTCCTATGACTTCGCTGAATGAATACATCATGTTGTAAATCTACAAATGGAAGAGCTCATAGAAAATTTCTAGGCTTTGAATCGTTGATTTTTTTTCCATTTGTATGAACAAATATTCAATGGCATCGCGCAAAAGGCTTCTTTTTTGAGCGCCTGTGACATTTTTATTTTCGGCAAAGTCCCAATTGTGTTGGAGGATGTCTATAAAAAGCGCTAGTTGATTTTGGTCTTTTGTAATGTTGAGTCCAGGAGGAACATAGCCTTTTCCAAATTGTCCTTCTTTCATGCTGAACCACTCTGGATTGTCTTTTGGGACAATGGGACAACATCCCAATGCGCGCATGAGTCCCACAGCAAAGGCAAAGTGATACGATTGCACTTGATCTGCAGAATCCAAGTCTAAGGTAAGTTGAACCAGAAAATGATAGAGCGGTGGATTTTGATAATGCTCTTCTAGCAGGTGATGCAAGACTTCTTGGAAGAAGAGTAGCGTTGCACTTTTGGTAGGATCGATGCGGGAATGAAACAAGTGCTGCGTGACTTGTGGATTGCGCAGCCAAGGGGTATGGTCTTTTTGATCTTCTTTGATTTGAAATTGGATAACGTCAAACAAATTGAATTTTGGACCCGTCTTGGAGGAACCTTTCCACCAGAAACCCTGTAGCCCATTGCTTTCAGAAAAAACTTTTACCAGGCACAATTGATCCCGAATCATTTTTTTTTGGATCACGATGCCGTTTAATTCTTTCATGAATGGAGATGCAAAAGGTTTATTTTTGTAGCAAAAGTAAGAGATGAATACCGATTACCTACCCGCGTGGATACTCACGATCATCATAGGATCCTACATCATTTATCGATTCAAGGATGAAATCTACATGCGTTTTTCTTTTATCGAAAGAGAAGGGGTGATAGAAAATTGGGCGCAAGCTTCCGTAAAGGGAGAGCGACAATTTCATCCTTTGATTTCCTTTGAAGACATGGAGGGTAGAATCAAGTTCAGAGCTGAAGAGTATTGCACGGGCGAGCCCATGTTTCCTGTGGGTACAAAAGTAAAAGTGCGCATGCACCCCAAGAAGAAGGCCATGCGCAAGATTATTTATCCCAAAGGTTAGTTCTTTTCAATCCACTGATAAATCTCTTTCATGCTGGGTTGAATGATGATTTCAATCCTTCTGTTTTTTGATTTATCATTGGCATCAACGGGGTGAAATTCACTTCTTCCTGCGGCAGAAAGAATCTCAGGTTTCACTGTAGAATTTTCACTCATTATCTTCACTACTTCAGTAGCACGCAATACGCTCAATTCCCAGTTGTCGCGAGGTATGGCTGAAGAATTTAATTTGTCTGTATCGGTGTGTCCTTCTACGATTATTTCCACTTCGTTTTCATCTTGTAAGGCTTGGGCGATTTCTAGCAAGGCCTCTTTTCCTTTGGTGTCTACAGCAGTACTTCCAGAAGCGAAAAGCAATTTGGCCTCCATACTCACGTACACTTTTCCATCTCTTTCTGTAACGGTAAGTCCTTTGTTTTTGAAAGCTTCCAAAGCTTTGGTAAGCTTGGCTCTAAGCGCTTGTGCAGCACTGTCTTTGGCGGCCATCATGTGTTGCAAGTCTTGAAGTTTGGCTTCTCTTTCTGCAATGGCGGATTCCTTTTCTTTGACTTCTGCTTCTTTGACTTTCAGCGCATTTTCTTTGCGTCTTAGTTCTTCCAGAAGCAATTTGTTTTCCTTACTGGACGCCACAAGGAGCGTGTTCATCTTTTGAGAAAGGGTGTCATTTAAAGTAGTAAGGTTGTCTACTTGATCACGCAAGTAGCGGTTTTCTTTTCCGTACTTGGTGGTATCTTGGGACAACTTTGAATTTTCCTTTTTTGCGGTGCTTAGATTGGTGGTGCACTCTTTGTTGTTGGCGTCTAGCTTTTCATTGAGATTGCGCAATTGCTCAATTTCTTGATCAGCTTTTTGCTTTTTATCGGTCAGCTCAGTGAATTTTTTTTTCGGCACACAAGCAACAAACGCCATGGATAGGGCTATTCCCAACAAGAACTTAGTACTTTTCATTTTCACGATTTTGTACAAAGTACCCGCTGAAATTCAGTTTTCTACGGTTGCCTTTTTTTAGTTACGAACCTCAGGTTGTCAATTGATGGCGGCTATCCAAGCCTCAACATCGGTCAATTGAATGGCTGAGATTTCGAGTTTGTTTTTTTTGCGGTAGCCATTGAGTTGTTGATGAACAGCAGTAGGCTTGGCATTTTTCAGTGCATCAAGATCCAAGAAACCAGCTTTTGGCAAATGCTCTAGCCATTCATCAGCAACACCTACTGCTTTGAAAGCGTTGAGATCAGGACCGTGTACAGGCTTTTCTGGACGCATTTGAGGGAAGAACAAGACCTCTTGAATGGATTCATTGTTGGTGAGCAACATCACCAATCGGTCCACTCCTATTCCCATACCTGATGTAGGAGGCATACCGTATTCCAATGAACGGATAAAATCATGATCGATGAACATGGCTTCATCGTCTCCTCTTTCCATTAGGCGCATTTGTTCTTCAAATCGACCCAATTGATCGATAGGATCATTCAATTCACTGTACGCATTGGCAATTTCTTTTCCGTTCACCATCAATTCAAAACGCTCAGTGAGTTCTGGATTTTCTCGGTGTCTTTTGCACAACGGCGACATTTCTACGGGGTAATCCGTAATGAAAGTGGGTTGGATGTAATTCTTTTCGCATTTGGCGCCAAAAATCTCATCAATCAACTTTCCTTTCCCCATGGATTCGTTGACTTCTAGACCAATGGATTTGCAAAATTCGAAGATCTCTTTTTCATTTTTTCCAGTGATATCAAAGCCTGTAAAATCAATGATGGACTGGGTCATGGTAACGCGTTTGAAAGGAGGATTGAAGTTGAGCACTTTCTCTCCGTGCTGCACGTCGGTGGTTCCCAAAGATGCATGACAGACGTGGGCCAACATGTTTTCTGTGAAGTTCATCATCCAGTTGTAGTCTTTGAAGGCCACATATATTTCCATCACAGTAAACTCGGGATTGTGGGTGCGGTCCATTCCTTCATTTCTGAAGTTTCTAGAAAATTCATATACCCCATCAAATCCGCCAACGATAAGGCGTTTCAAATACAATTCATTGGCAATTCTCATGTACATGGGAATGTCCAACGCGTTGTGATGGGTAATGAATGGACGAGCGGATGCGCCTCCTGGAATATTTTGCAATACCGGTGTATCTACCTCCAAATAGCCATGGTCATTGAAAAATTGACGCATGGCATTGACGATTTTCGTGCGGGTATAGAATGTTTTTTTAACGTTGTCATTGACTACCAAATCCACATAACGCATGCGGTACCTTGATTCGGGATCTGTGAACGCATCGTAGATATTGCCTTCCGCATCTTTTTTAACGACGGGAAGGGGTTTGATGGACTTGGCCAAAATTTGAAAGTGAGAAACTTTTACAGAAATCTCACCCATTTTGGTGGTGAAAAGCTTTCCTGTTATTCCGATGAAATCACCAAAGTGAACCAGATGCTTGATGACCTCGTTGTACAAGGTTTTGTCATCACCCGGACAAATCTCATCCACATTCAAGTACAATTGTATTTTGCCAGAGGAATCTTGCAAGTCACCAAAGGTGGCTTTGCCCATTACACGTTGGTTCATGATACGACCCGCAAGGGTTACCTCTTTGCCTTCTTCGTAATTGGCCTTGGCCTCATGAGCAGTGGTGGTGGTAACAAATTCAGCAGCAGGAAACGGGTCAATTCCCAATTGACGTAGTTTCTGTAAAGCTTCTCTTCTAACAATTTCTTCTGGAGACAAATGCGCGTTCATGTCGCGAATTTAATCCTTAACGGGCGAAACTAGAAGAACAAATTCACCCTTAGGGGCAGATTGTTCAGCCCATAGACGAGCTTGTTCCAAAGTCCCTCTAAAAACCTCCTCATGGAGTTTTGAAATTTCTCGCACCACCGCACATTCTCTCTCTGTTCCGCAGAAGGTGGACAACTGCTCTAATGTTTTTAAAAGTCGATGAGGACTTTCATAGAGAATCACTGTTTTGTCTTCTAGCGCAATTTTTTTTATCCGCGTTTCTCTTCCCTTTTTGTGAGGGAGGAAGCCTTCAAAAACAAACTTTTCTGCCGGCAGACCGCTCACCACAAGGGCAGGAACAAACGCGGTAGGCCCGGGAAGGCACTCTACTTCGATGTTTTCTTTGATGCATTCTCGCACCAACAGAAATCCAGGATCGGAGATAGCGGGGGTGCCGGAGTCTGTGATCAGGCAAGTAAGGTTGTGGGATTGAATTTTTTGAATCACCCTGTTCAACGTATGGTGTTCGTTGTTTTGGTGATAGCTCATCAAAGGCTTGGAAATGCCCAAATGTTGCAACAGTTTACTGCTGTATCGGGTATCCTCGCAAAGAATGAAATCACATTCTTTCAGATAGCGAATAGCCCGAAGCGTTATGTCCTCTAGATTTCCTACTGGTGTAGGTACAAGGGCCAGTTTCATTTAGGCGTGTCTTCTTTGCACCAACTCTTCTAGCTCAATGTAGGCAATGGAAGTAGTGTCCCAATTCCATTTTCTTTTCATGTTTTCTAAAACATCAAAAGCCTTGTCACTGCTGGCATTGTTGAGCTCAGAAATGCACAACTCATATTGTTCTGAATCCCCTTTGAAAAGCTCACGCGCAAATTGAAAGCGCTGGTTCATGGTGATGCTTTTTTTCAAATCTTCGATGGGGGCTTTTTCCAAAGACTTTAGAATAGTATGTTGTGTTTGCTGTTGCGCAAGGATTTCATTCAATGAAATGATGGGCGTATTCTCTTCTGCTGGAGGCGTTGTTTTTTCTTGGATCACCTCTTCGATCATGTCCATTAGATTTACCTGACGGGTATCTATTTCTGGCTCATTGACATCATCCACCTGAATCGTATCCTCAGCGGGTTGAGTAGCTTCTTCCATTTCAAAAACAAAGGTTGTTTCTGGTTCCATGGTTGGAACTTCTTCAACGGGGCTTTCAACTGAATCGTCCAATTCTAGGGTGAAAACGGGCATTTCAATTTCAGGGGTAGTTTGTTCGACTGGTTGAACTTCTTGCTCGTAGGCTTTGTGTCGAAGTACAATTAATCTTTCATACAATTCTCTGGAGTTGTTGACCATTTGCTCCAATGAATCTTTTTTATTTTTACCACTGTACAATCCATTCAATTGGTCAGCCAATTGTTGGGCCAGGCTTTGTAGGGGGATGAAATGATTTTCCATACTTTAATCTTGAGGCTAAAAGTAGTGGAAGGAAAAGTCAAAAACGGAGGGTATTGAAAGAGTTATTCAATATCAAAAGTGAGTTATTTTGAGATTTGAATCTGTACTTTTTTGGGCAATCCAAGCACCACTTGATCAAAGGAATGTTGGGTAAGTTGCCAGACCAAAGCATCAGGAACATCTTGGTCCAGTTTTACAGTGTTCCAGTGTTTTTTATTGCTGTGGTAGCCAGGAATTACCCCAGCATATTGGCTTCTAAGCTCTACAGCGTAGTCTGGATTGCATTTTAGATTGATGGCGTTGAACTCAAAAATATCGCACATCGCAAATATTTTTCCTGCTACTTTGAATACCAAAGTACGGTCATCAAAGGGCGTGCATTCTTCTGTAAAAGGAAGTGAAAGGCAAAAATCGCGGAAGCTCTCTATGTTCAATTCCATGGGCTATTCGTAGGCCGCACACAATTGTTTATCTCGGCCGATTACCGCGCAAGTTTTAAGATTCAAACTTAATTCATGTGTTTGGTAAGATCCATATCTCAATTTGTTGAGCGTAAGATCATAGGCGTATGAAATGCTGATTTGATTCATGATATCAAACTTAACAATCCCACTTACACCATGGCCGTTTCTTGCGGCGAAGCCAAGGCTGAAGCGTTTTTTATACGTCATCAATACTTGTGCGTCAATAGCAGGGCGAGTAGATCTTACCCAACGAAACATGAAGCTGGGTTTGACAGCAATGTCCTT
>CANHIV010000047.1 GCA_947460525.1 Flavobacteriales bacterium | reverse complement strand
CGCCTGCTGCATCATTGCGACGCATTGCCATTTATTATAACAAGTGGGGATATGTGCTAATCTCGCCCAAAGATCGAGCGGCTTTTATACAAGACGTTCAAGAACGAAAAAAGAAATGCGAGATTTGTTGAGTAACGGCTTGGATAAAGTCGATATAGAAATGATAGTCCCAAATACCAACGATTAATATACCACCCAATGCGCCATAAATGTGCGCATCGTGTGCGATAGGACCTTGACCTTTCTTGCTGAAATAATGCTCTAACCCTAGAAACACCAAAGCACCTATCCAAGCTGGCATGGGAATGAGCATCATAAATCCAATGTCCATTGTGGGGAATAATAGCATAAAGGCCATCATTACAGCACTTACTGCACCAGATGCGCCAACACTTCTGTACGCGTATTGGGGTCTGTATTTTTTTAGGCTAGGCAGAGAGGCAATGATTGCTCCTAAAAAATACAGCAGGATAAAAAACAATTTCCCCACAAAAGGAGACCACATGTGCATGTTGGGATGAAATTGTTGTAGGATTTCTGGATGCGTCAATACCGTTTCAAGAATTTCACCAAAGGAATAAAAGGTGTACATGTTAAAACCCAGGTGCATCCAATCAACATGCACAAAGGCATGACCAATCAACCTGTCCCATTCTTTGTTTTGAAAAATAACATAGGGATGGAAGGCAAGACGATTGAACCAATCTCTTCTTTCAAAAGCCAAATAAGAGATTAAAACCGTTACGGCAATAATACCAAAAGTCAAAGGAGTTTGCATATCAGCTGGAATGATCGGCAACAATTTGCCATTGATTCTCAATACGTTTCCATAAAAGTGAAAAGTGTCCTGACAGCGTATCTTTTTCACGGTACAAAGTCCACCTCCCATCTACCCAATTCGCATCAGCATCAATTGGATCAAAATGCAATTCAGTAAAATGTAGAATTCCCATTTCATTGGGATGGTAGTTCTTTTTGTAGCGTTGCAAGGTAGCCTGCCATCCCAAGGTTACACCAGACTTTCCCATAAAGCGCAATGAATCACTGTGCCAATAGGGCTGCATAAATCCTTCGATGTCTTTCGCATTCCAAGCATCCGCCTGAAGTTGCATTATATGTTCAATTTCCTGAATGGAGCTTTTCTGGTCAGAACAGCTTAATCCAATTGAAGCAATTAAAGCTATAATTACAATCTTATACATTGAAACGGAAGTGCATGATATCACCATCCTGAACAATATATTCCTTCCCTTCAACCCCCATCTTTCCGGCCTCTTTCACTGCAGGTTCTGATTTGTATTGAATGTAATCATTGAATTTGATGACTTCCGCTCTGATAAATCCTTTCTCAAAGTCGGTGTGAATTACGCCCGCAGCTTGCGGCGCTGTATCTCCTTTGTGAATGGTCCAAGCACGAACTTCTTTTACACCTGCGGTGAAATAAGTTTGAAGGTTTAAAAGGTAGTAAGCCGATTTGATCAATTTTGATACTCCCGGCTCTTCAAGACCTAAATCTTGAAGAAACATTTGTCTTTCTTCAAAAGTTTCCAAAGATGCAATATCCGCTTCGATCGCTGCGCCAATGATGATGACTTGAGCATTTTCATCTTTTACAGCTTCCTTCACTCGCTCTACATGGGCATTTCCAGATTGTACAGAAGATTCTTCAACATTGCATACATACATCACAGGTTTAGATGTTAACAGTTGCAAGTCCTTCATTAATTTTTCTTCGTCGTCATTTTCAGGAACCACTACTCTAGCGCTTTTACCTTGTTCCAAAGCTTCTTTGATGCGAGAAAGAAAATCAAAAGTTCTTTTGGCATCTTTATCTCCTGTCTTGGCTGCTTTGGCTACTTTTTGAAAACGTGCCTCAACACCCTCAAGGTCTTTGAGTTGCAATTCAATGTCAATGATTTCTTTGTCTCTAACGGGATCAACACTTCCATCAACATGGACCACATTGGGATCTTCAAAGCAACGCAATACGTGAATGATTGCATCTGTTTCGCGGATATTGGAAAGGAACTTGTTTCCCAACCCTTCTCCTTTGCTCGCTCCTTTTACCAATCCAGCGATATCAACGATTTCAATGGTCGTTGGAACAATTCTTTCAGGAGTGATTAATTCAGCCAATTGTGTCAAACGCTCATCGGGAACCGTGATCGTTCCGACATTGGGTTCAATGGTGCAAAAAGGAAAATTTGCAGCTTGCGCTTTGGCATTGGACAAGCAATTAAATAGAGTGGATTTTCCAACATTGGGCAATCCAACGATACCGCATTTTAATGACATAGTAAAATTTTGAAGTGCAAATGTACTGACTCAAGCCACACTTTTATACATTTGTAAAAACAAATGATTATGGGACATCACGAAGAACATCACGGGCATTCAGAAGCTCAACAAAATGAGATTGGCGGACCAGTAACCTTGGCCATTATGTTGTTGGCTATTACGGTTACCATTATTTACTTTTTGATTGAATGGTCTGAACGTTGATTGAATAAAGATATTGAAAGAAAAAAGCGCCTGTGGCGCTTTTTTTTATTCTTGAAAACCTTTTGGTTTCTTCACTGTAAATACCCGTGATATATTAAATCCAAATTGAATATCACCTTTGTTCCAATTGCCTGTTGTTTCTGTAATAAAACCTTTTTCATTCATCGATGATCCGTTGGTCAGATGCAATTGAAAAACGTGTCCGCCGGTTTCTATATCAACACCAACACTCAAGCTATTGGTAGCTCCAGGAATATTGTCTTTTAATAGTTTGAAGTATTCGGCATTTACCGCCAATCTTCTCGACACCTTGTATCTCCCACCTACACCAAGAGCAAAAACATCATGTGGGATATCTGAAGTGGCTACCAGATTGCGATGCACGTGTGTAGGAGTCAATTGCAGCGAAAGCTTATCATCTACTTTTTTCGCCAACAACAATTGATTGCAAAAGAACAAACGTGAGGTAAAGAAGTTGTCTCTTGTTGGATCTGCCCATGCTGTACCTCGCATCACCATTGAACCAAAATAAGAAAGTGAAACCGGCATTTTTTTGGGACCCGATTCTACTTGTTTTAATATTCTGATTTTGGTAAAACCATCTACTTCTTCGTTGACATTGGAACGACCTAATCCCACCATCCAATTGTCGGTAATGCCATATTCCAAAGCCAATCGCATGGAAGCCATGTCCAGTCCATAAAATTTATGTATACCTGAATTTAATGTCCCAAATCGGTGACTAATTCTAAAGTCCATTACTCCACCGGCAACATTTTCAATGGATTGGCCATTGATGACACGTGTCGATTTAAATGTTGCTGTAGAATAAATAATGGGATCTTCTTCTCCCAACAGGCTAAGTAGATCTGAGGTTGTATCGGTTTGTGACCAAGCCCAGCAACTTTGAAATAGAAGCGCTGTCAGTGCAAAGTGTTTAAATTTCATTTTATTTCTTTAATTCGGTAAGGTCAGCTTTGGCAGTTATCTCAATGCTTTCTGAGATGTTGTTTTTCAAATTGGCTTCAATTTTAATGTTGTGATCCGCACATTTCACATTGAATTTGGTTTCCGCTACAACATGTCCGCCACTCACTTTAAAAGTAGCCTTTGTGGTGTAGTTTTTAGATACCCCGTGGATTTCTAAAGAACCTGAAACATTGGCTGTATAGGTTCCATCTTTTTTGATGTTGATGGCATTTACGTTCTCAATTTTCCCTTTGAAGGTAGCTTTTGGGAATTTGGTGCTTTCAACATAGTTTTCATTGTAATGTTCTTGCATCAAAGCTTTTTCAAATTTGAAATTGGTTTGTAAGGCCGAAATTTGAATTTCTCCGGAAGTCCAATCTACAATGTAAGTAACACTTTCATTGTTGGCTTTGATGTCCTCCATATTGGTTTTTGAGAAAAATCCCAAGTGTCCATTACGGGTAAAATACTTTTGAGCTTGAGTAGCAGATACAGAGGCTAACAAGGCAATGGATAGAATGATTTTTTTCATGGTATTTATTTAAAAATTAATTTTCAATTATTGTGCCACCACGGCTTGGTTCAGTTGGATCTCTCCACCTAGGAGCTCATCCCCTTCTAAAAATCCAGCGCATAGTCCTTGGACTTTGACCGATTGATTCAGTGTTGGCTTTTGATTCAATGGCTCTGCAAAAGTTACGGTTACAACTCCCAAATCATCTGATTGCGTGGATAGCGTCCATTTTGTTCCAGATGAATCTTGAACAAAAGACTCGAGATTCCCAGTTACCAAAAGATTTTTATTTAAATAGGTGGCGAGTGCATTTTTTTGATCCATTGAAAACTTGGCATACAAATCATGCGCTGAAATTTCCTCGAAAATTTCAATATCTGCTGCAGTATCGTGCGGCTTGTTGTACAAATACAATCCTATGGCTAGCCCTACAGCCAAACCAATAACAAGGAATAGAACAATTTTTTTTAGCATCTTCTTATATTTGTGGTTATGAAAAAAATTTCAACTTTGTTTTTCGTGTGTTTTATAGTGCTCATCGCTCATGGGCAAAATGACACCACACGGGTTTTATTTATTGGTAACAGTTATACGGGTGTCAATAATCTGCCCTCTTTGTTCCAGCAATGCGCCAATAGTACAAATATATCTACTTTTGTCCTTAGCAACAACCCAGGAGGTTACACATTTAATCAGCATTTGACCAATGTCATAACTACTGGATACATTCAACAAGGCAATTGGAATTTTGTCGTATTGCAAGAGCAAAGTCAAATGCCCTCCTTTCCGCTTTCTCAAGTAGAAACAGATTGCTTTCCTTATGCCGCAAGATTGAATGATAGCATTGTCAAATATTCTCCATGCAGTGAAACTGTTTTTTATCAAACCTGGGGAAGGCAGAATGGTGATGCGAGCAATTGCCCCAATTGGCCACCTGTCTGCACTTATGAAGGAATGGATAGCTTGTTAAGACTTCGATATCAGATGATGGCCGATGCCAACGATGCTCTTGTTTCTCCTGTTGGTGCTTGTTGGAGATACATTCGAAACAATTACCCCAATTTGAATTTATACAATGCGGATCAGTCTCATCCTTCATTATTCGGAAGTTATGTGGCTGCTTTAAGTTTTTATTCGACCATTTTTAGGCTAAGTCCTGATGCGGTTACTTTTACTGCAGGATTAAGCAATGCAGAAGTTTTAGCTGCAAAAGAAGCCGTGAACAATGTGGTGATCAATGATCTCACAGAATGGAATATTGGTGATTTTGATTTTAATCCAACTGCTGTTATTGATACCGTAGATCAGTCGGTTATTGGACATATTGATTGCGTGGATTGTGACTCCATCACATGGTACTTGAATAATGGCGAAGCATATTTTGGTACCGATTTGAATCACACCTTCTCAATGCCAGGTTTATATGGCGTAACATTGGTTGCCTATCAATGCGGTGAATATTATAGTCAATATTGGGAAGTTTGGATTGAGCCCACAACAGGAATTGTGAATGTTCAAGAGCAACCCAAGTTCAATCGAATAGGTGAAAGTCAATTTGAAATTTACCCCAACGGATCAAGTGTTGATAGTGTTGTTTTGATGAATTCCACTGGACAGATGATTGATCAATGGAATTGGATAAGTGGCGCTGAAAAAATGACAATTGATTTAAAAGACAAATCGCGCGGTATGTATTTTGTTCAGTTGAGAGGTGCGTATTTTCCCGGAATTAAAATATATTATTAACGTAAAGACGTCGATAAATTAACAAAATAAAACCTTAGAAATGCAAATGAAGAAAGTACTTTTGCCGCCGAATGACTCACCCATTCTTGGGTAAATTTCATAGGTTTAAATGAGTCTTTTAGTTAAGGTAAAACAAAGTCCGGAAACGTCCGGGCTTTGTTGTTTCTGGGCGTAAGGTAAAAAAAAACTTGATTTACAAACTATTTTTGTGCTTTCTGATACAAAAAAGCGGACAATATCATAAAAAAGAAATTGGGGATCCAAACGGCAATCACTACTGGAACACCCACTGTTACTGCAGAAACGGCTGTAACCTTAGAAATAAAAACATAGACAAATCCAAGTACTACCGCGAGCAATAAATGGACTCCTGTCCCTCCTCTAATCTTTCGTGAGGCTATGGTAACCCCGATTAATGTAAGAATGATAATGGCAAATGCATTGGAGGTTCTGGAGTGCAATTCAACTTCAAACTCCTTTACTCTCCCCGACCCACTCAAGCGTTGTTCTTCTATGAATTCCATCAAAGCAGGAGAATCCATTGCACTCATTATTTCTGCGCGTAATGCAAAATCTTCAATGGTCATTGGCAAGACCGTATCCAATTGTTGTTTGAAAATAAGATGTTCATTTCCATTTTGGTCCCAAGATCGAATCAGGGCTCTCTCAATTTTCCATTGATTGGAATTGGGCTGAGAAGAAGCCCCGTGAGCGGTGATTTTTTGGATCAATTTTCTGCTGTTCCATTGCTCCAAAGAAAATTGAGAACCTGAACTGGTAGCGGCATTTACTCTATAGAAATGCGCCAAAGTTCCCGGTGCTACTTCCCTGTGCAGATTGGTTTGAGATACGGTTAGGGCCTTTTTAATGTATTTCAATTCAAAATCATACTTGGTGGTATTGGCCCAAGGAACAATAAAATGACTGAGCAGAAGGGATACAAAAGCCATAAAAGAGGCAAACATCAAGTAGGGTCGCAAGATTCTTTTGTATGATATGCCACCACTTAATATGGCAATCATTTCAGATTGTTGCGCCAGTTTGCTCGTGAACCAAATGACGGTCAAGAAAACGATGAATGAACTCAACAAATTCCCAAAGTAGAAACAGAAATTCAAATAGTATTGGGTGATGATTTGCCAAAATGTAGCATCCGATTGAAGGAAATCATCAATGTTTTCACTCAAATCAAAAATGACAGAAATGATAACAAACGCACCAATCATGAACACAAAATTGCTCACGAATTTCTTGATGATGAATTTGTCTAAAGTTCCCATTTCTAAGTCTTCTAAATTATAGTCTTTGCATCAGTTGCGGAACCATTTTATT
>CANHIV010000046.1 GCA_947460525.1 Flavobacteriales bacterium | reverse complement strand
GTTTTCAGATCGCGTATATGCCGCAATGAGCAAATCCACAGCAGAGTTGGAAAGGGTGGATAAGCCGTTGACCAGAATTCATACCCCCAATATTCCGGATACCAAAGGCACAGAGGTACCACTGGATACTTTTTTCAATCATGTGAATCAAGATCTGGCCGAGTGGGTAGAAGTCCAAATTGTCCCTGCCTTGGAGGAGCGGTTAGATACATCACTATTAAAGGGATTGTTGCAGGGCTTTATGGAGAAAGAAGGAATTAGAGCACCCTTTTCCATAGAAGTTCGCGACAGGTCAAAGAAAGTTTTTTGGAAACATATTCCAGAAAATTTAAAGCAACCAGAGGTAGAGGTTTATACCAGTTTGTTGTTTCCCAACGACCCCCTGAGCCAAGATTATTATCTAGAGGTTAGGTTCGAAGATACCCGAAAGTATCTGTTGGGCTCGATGTGGAGCATGCTGGTAATCAGCGTTTTGTTGTTGTCTAGCATCGTGGCGTTGTTTGCTTACTCCGCCTTGACCATTCATAGGCAGCGGAAATTAAGCGAGTTGAAAAGTGACTTCATCAACAACATGACCCATGAATTAAAAACCCCCATTGCAACCATTTCACTTGCATGTGAGGTCTTGGGAGATGAAGAGGTTAAGAAATCAGACATTAGTCGGGATCGGTACATCAAAATGATCAGAGAAGAAAATAATCGATTGGGGATGCTCGTTGAGAACGTGCTGAGAACGTCATTGTTTGAGCAGGGTCAGATGCGCATGAAAGTTCAGGATGTCAATGTGCATGATGTCATCCAATCGGTTTTAAAGAGCTTTGATTTGCAATTTAAAAACCGCAGAGCCCTTGTGGTGGAAGATTACCAGAGCGTTTCGCCCTACATTCAAGGAGATTCGATGCACATTACCAATATGATTTTTAATTTGATTGATAATGCCCTGAAATACTCATTGGAGAACCCAAAAATTGACATCAAGACAACCGACGAGGGGGGGTTCTTTGTCTTTGCCATTACAGACCAAGGAATAGGCATCAGCAAAGAGAACCAAAAGAAGATTTTTGAGAAGCTTTATCGCGTGCCTACAGGAAACGTGCACAACGTAAAAGGCTTTGGTTTGGGGTTGAGTTATGTGATGGGGGTGATTAATAAGCACCGAGGAACGATAGAAGTAAATAGCGAATTAAAAAAAGGAACACAATTTATAGTCAAACTACCTAGGAAATATGAAGAAATCAATTAGTATTTTGTTGTGTGAGGACGATCCCAATTTGGGCCAGTTGTTGACGGAGTATTTGAATGCCAAAGGATACCAAACGGATTTGGCCACCGATGGCCAAGAAGCGATTAAATCTTTCAAAAGAGGCAATTACAATTTCATCATTTTGGATGTCATGATGCCCATCAAAGATGGATTTACAGTGGCAAAGGAAATTAGAGCGGAAGACAAGCATACGCCCATATTGTTTTTGACGGCCAAAAGCTTAAAAGAAGACACCCTCAAGGGATTTGAGGCGGGAGGTGACGATTACATGACCAAGCCTTTCTCCATGGAAGAATTATTGGCTCGAATCAATGTGATTTTGAAGCGTTCCAATCCATTTGTTTTGGCAGAAGAAGAAGAGACGGATGAGAAGCTGGGCAATTTTGTTTTTCACTACAAAAAACAAAAATTGACATTGAATGGAGAGGAAACCAAATTGACCACCAAAGAAAATGAGTTGCTTTATTTGTTGTCCAAGCATCGCAATACCATCATGGAGCGGAGTTATGCTTTGAAAACCATTTGGGGTGATGACAATTACTTCAATGGGCGAAGCATGGATGTGTACATTGCTAAGTTGCGCAAGCATCTGAAAGCGGATGATCGTTTAGAGATCATCAACGTTCATGGAAAAGGCTTCAAATTGTTGGCGCCTTAATTAAAGGCGCATATTGTCGATGAGTCGAACACCCTCAAGGAATGCCGCGACAACGGCCAATGGGTGTTCACTATCCTCCCAATCTGCCAAAGGCGCAAATGTTTGGGCATCGATAATTTCAAAATACTCCAACTGAAAGGCAGGGAAAAGATGAAATTCACTTCTGGCCCAGATTTCCAATTCAGGGGGGCTTTGAAGATTTTTCTGACTTTTTACTTCCTGCAAGATTTTAAAGATTAAACATGCCTTTTCTCGACCTGCAGCACTGAGCCTAACATTTCGTGAACTCATGGCCAAACCATGGGATTCTCTAAAAGTGGGGCACGGAACAATGATTTCCGCTCTTTTTTCTTTTTTTACCCAAGACTGAATGATGGACAATTGTTGAAAATCTTTTTCACCCAAATACACCTTCGTAGCTTGCGCCAAATCAAATAGTTTTCTGATAATGGTGATTACCCCGTCAAAATGGCCAGGTCGCATTTTGGCTTCCAGGGTCTCTGTGAGTATCGGCACATGAAATGATTCTTTCAAAAGGTCGGGATACATTTCTTGAACGCTAGGAACAAACACTGCATCCACTGATAACGCTGACAAAAGTTGTAAATCTGCGTCGACGGTGATGGGGTAATTTTTAAAATCTTGCGGATCGTTGAACTGCGTTGGATTGACAAAAATCGAAACCAAAGTGTGATTATTTTCAGCTTTGCTTTGGTCCACCAAAGAAAGATGCCCTTCGTGCAAGGCCCCCATTGTAGGTACAAATCCGATAGTGTCGGAGCCGTTTTCTTCTCTCCAATTCGTCACATCTTGGGTGGTGTAAAGTATCTTCATTTAGAAAAGTGTTCTATTTAAGCCCCCAAAGCTACCCATTTGCGCAAATCAAAAAAGTTTTTTATTTACCTTTGCATACTTATAAAGTTGTAGCCCATTCATGAGCAAACCTAAAATTCTATTCGTTAGTCACGAAATTCTCCCCTTTTCGCCAGAAAGTCACATTGCGCAAACTTGTCGTCAAATGCCACAAGCTGTTCATGAGAGAGGAAAGGAGACGAGAATATTCATGCCTCGTTTTGGCAAGATTAACGAGCGCCGTCATCAATTGCATGAGGTGATCCGTTTGTCCGGTATGAACCTCATTGTCGATGATTCGGATCATCCATTGATTATCAAAGTTGCGAGTATCCCTCAAATCAGATTGCAGGTTTATTTCATTGATAACGAAGAGTACTTTCATCGCAAATCATTTTTGCATGATGACAAGAACAATTTGTTTGAGGACAATGACATGCGCATGATCTTTTTTACCAAAGGTGTTTTAGAGACGGTAAAGAAATTGGGATGGGCGCCTGACATCATCCATTGTCATGGATGGTTCAGCAGTTTGATGCCCTTGTATGTGAAGAAACTGTACGGCCAAGATCCACATTTTGCGGACAGCAAGATTGTCGTTTCTGTGTACGGTCAGGAGTTTGAAGGCATTGCGAGCAAGGACATGTACAAGAAAGTGGCTTTTGACGGATTTGACCCGGGAGACATCGACATGTTAAAAAAAGCTACGCACACTCAAATGATGAAGAATGCGTTGAAATTTGCCGACGGAGTGATATTTGGAGAGGAGGCAGCTTCCGATGAAGTGAAGAAATTTGCGCAAGAGTTGGAAATCCCAACTTTGAATCAATATGCTGAGACCGATTATCTTTCTGCGACAGACGAGTTTTTTGATCACGTTTTGTCGGTGAAACCTGTTTTGGCTTGAAAAAAAAATCTGGAATAACTCATTTTTTTCTATCCCTTTTTCTTGGGGGAATCGTTTTCATTGGATGTAAAAAGCCAGGGGTTACTGACGGCGCTCAGTTCCTTCCTGAAGAGGATTTTTTAAATGCTTTTCAAACAGATACATTTCAAATCAATGTGCACACTACCGTTGAAGACGAAGTGTATACGGACGAATTGTCTCTAGCGGTTGTAGGCTACCAAGCAGATCCCATTTTGGGCGAAACCGTTTGTAAGACCTATACGCAATTCCGATTGAGTGCTTTGACACCAGAGTTCCCGGAGCAAATGGAAATCGATTCAGTGGTCATGTCATTGGCTTTTAACGCCGCTTATTACGGAACCCCCATGCGTCAGCGCTTTTCCGTTCATCCCTTGGCGGAAGATTTGGTAAAGGACAGCACTTACAATGCGCAACGTGTGGTTGCTATTCAACCCACAGATCTGGTAAAGGACGGTCAGGAATGGGTGAAAATTGACACCAAGAATCCAGCGGTTGTAGGAGGTGACACCACCGTTCCACAATTGCGAATCCCATTGGATTTGGAATTGGGTCAGTATTTGACACATCCATCGGATCCAAGTGTTTTGGACTCCCAGACTGCATTTTTAGATTATTTCAAAGGGGTTTGTATTGAATCTCGAGGTAGATATGATGCCGTCATGCGGTATGACTTGATTGATCCCACCACCAAGATTACCATTTATTACAGAGATCTCTCTGGTTCAACGCCGGACACTTTGTTGTACGATTTTGTGGTCAATACGGATTGTGCCCGATACAATTATTTTGAGCACCGATACCAAAATACAGCCTTGGCCAATGTCAAAGAAGCGCCAGTAGATGGGGATGAATATTTTTATATTCAAAGTGGTGGAGGTTTGAAGGCCATTATTGATTTGCCAACCTTAATGAATTTAAAAGAGGGAAATAAGGTGATCAATAAGGCGGAATTGATTGTTCCTGTTGATTTTGATGCCGCATATACCCAATTTGAAGTTTTGTATTTGCGCTATGAAAATGAGGAGGGGGAGTTGAAAATATTGCCTGATGAAGTTTCTCAATCGATAAGCGGTAATTACAATTCAAGTTCTCGTAGATATAAATTTAATATTACCAGATACGTACAGAGTCTGATGACGGGTGAAATTGATTCCTCGCCGCTTCATTTGATCGGAGGAACATCCGGTGTAAGTGTGAAGCGCGCTGTGGCCCATGGCCCTGATTTCAATCCAGCCAACCCTTCAGAAAATACGCGTCTAATAGTTACATTCGCTGAATAAGGAGAAAAAATTATGTGTGGAATTGTTGGTTATTTGGGCGATCGCCCGGCTTATGATATTTTAATCAAAGGACTTAAGCGCCTGGAGTATCGTGGATACGATAGCGCTGGCGTTGCGATGATTCACAATGGTGAATTTAGTTTGTTCAAGTGCAAGGGAAAAGTTTCTGATTTAGAAGAAGCTGTGGGTATGCAGGACAAAAGTGGCAATGTTGGAATTGGTCATACACGTTGGGCCACCCATGGCCCCCCCAATGATGTGAACGCGCATCCACATGCATCCAATGATGGATCTTTGGTCTTGATTCACAATGGGATTATCGAGAATTATGCATCATTGAAATCGGAATTGATCAACAGAGGTCACGTTTTTCAAAGCGATACAGATACTGAAGTTTTGGTTCACTTCATTGAGGACATCAGGGACAAAACAGGCGCCAATTTGTTTGACGCTGTTCGTATTGCATTGTCTGAGGTAATTGGCGCATACGCGATTGTTATTTTGGACAAGAGCAACCCCAATCAAATGATTGCTGCACGCAAGTCAAGTCCTTTGGTGATTGGTGTAGGAAAAGACAATGAGTTTTACATTGCCTCTGATGCTACCCCGATCATTGAGTACACGCGCAATGTGGTGTATTTGGAAGATGAAGAGATTGCACGTTTGGACAGAACAGACGGATTAAAGATTGTTACGATTTCTAATCAAAACAAAGATCCCTATGTGCAAGAGTTGGAGATGAAATTGGAGGCCATAGAGAAGGGTGGTTATGATTCATTCATGTTGAAAGAAATACATGAACAACCCCGTTCTATCAATGACTCTATTCGTGGACGCATGAATTTGGGGCTAGGAACCGTTCGCATGAGCGGCGTAGATGAGCACGAAGATCGTTGGAACAAAGCAACACGAATTTTGATTGTTGCCTGCGGTACCAGCTGGCACGCAGGATTGGTTGCTGAGTATTTGTTTGAGGAGTTTGCAAGAATTCCAGTAGAAGTGGAGTACGCTTCTGAGTTCAGATATAGAAACCCTGTTATTTATCCGACAGATGTGGTCATTGCGATTTCACAAAGCGGAGAGACAGCGGATACGTTGGCAGCGATAGAATTGGCCAAGGAAGCAGGTGCTTTCATTTTTGGTGTTTGTAATGTCGTGGGCTCAAGCATTGCGCGCGCTACGCACAGTGGTGCTTATACCCATGCTGGTCCGGAAATCGGGGTGGCATCTACCAAAGCGTTTACAGCACAAGTTTCAGTGTTGTATCTACTGGCCTTATCTGTAGCGCAACACAGAGGGATGATGAAGCCAGAGCGTTTGAATCGTTTGATGGCAGAATTGAATTCGGTACCTGAGAAGATTGCAGAAGTATTGAAGACCAATGACGATGTCAAGCGCATTGCTGAGATCTATAAAGATTCTCGCAACGCATTGTACTTGGGTAGAGGATTTTCCTTCCCTGTAGCTTTGGAAGGAGCATTGAAGTTGAAAGAAATTTCTTACATCCATGCAGAGGGTTATCCTGCTGCTGAAATGAAGCATGGCCCAATTGCCTTGATAGACGAAGAGATGCCGGTTTTTGTTATTGCAACACAAGGCTCGAGCTATGAGAAGGTAGTGAGCAATATTCAGGAAGTAAAGGCCAGAAAAGGAAAAATAATAGCTATCGTCACCCAAGGAGACAAAGTGGTGAAAGATTTGGCGGATCATGTCATTGAGATTCCAAAATCAGACGACAGTTTGGTGCCTTTGATTTCAGTTATTCCGTTGCAATTGTTGTCTTATCACGTTGCGGTGATGAGAGGCTGTAACGTAGACCAGCCAAGGAATTTGGCCAAGTCAGTGACGGTGGAATAAGTAAAAAACAATATTGAAAAGGCTCCTCATTGGAGCCTTTTTTATTGCGACATACGGATGTACTCTTTGATTTCCTGCTCGCTCAATCTTTGTTGATTGAGGGACAATGTTTTTTCGAAGAACGGAAGTGCTTTTGTTGGGCTTGTTTTGAAAATGCACTTTGCTTTTAAATACAAAGCATTGATATCGTCCGGGAATTGGTTCAATATCAAATTGACATGGTCCAGCGCGATTTCTATTTCGTTATCTTGAAAAGCAACAATG
>CANHIV010000045.1 GCA_947460525.1 Flavobacteriales bacterium | reverse complement strand
TGGCCGTGGTAGCTCTGTTTACTTGTATGGACTCATTTTTAAAAATGCGTCGGAATACACCATTTACCCTTTCTTCTATATTGTGGCTCATGTATCTAAATGTGTTTTTCTTAAATTGGATTTGTCAATTTTGCCGCTTGAATTGACCGGCAATGAAGGTAATATGAAAACGCTTCTTGGAACCATATAGCCTGGTAAATTTTTGCGCATTGCTTCCAGGATGAATTCCTCACTTGATGTTGTCATTTCAACAAAACCATACAATTCGGTAACTCCTTCATGCGAATGGGCAAGCACAACCGCAGCATCGTGACCAATGTTTTTTCTTAAGTGATGCTCCACTTCTCCCAATTCTACTCGGTAGCCATTGATCTGAACTTGATTGTCCTTTCTATTGACGTACATGATTTTGCCATGGTCATTCAGAAAAACAATATCCCCCGTTCTGTACCAACGAATTCCATTTTCCTCAAACAATACTTCGTTGGTCTTTTCCTGCAAATTCACATATCCTTGAAAAATCTGAGGTCCACCTATGAGCAATTCACCTCGCTCTCCTTGACTCACCTCCTCCCTCTGCTCGTTCACAATTCGACATTGAATGGTTGCTAGGTTTTGTCCAATGGGACAAAGGCCATTCACCAATTGCGCCTCAATATGCTCATCCAAAGAATCAATCAATGACCATACGGTACCTTCTGTTGGGCCATAGGCATTGTCTATTTTTGAAAGTGTCGCAGATGTCTTCCAATCTTGAACGACATTCCAAGGCAAAGCCTCTCCTGTGAAAAGCGTTTGCTTAACCCAAGTCATTTCCATTGCCAGCAATTTCAGTTTCTTGATATAAAATAATGCTGAAGGTGGAAGAACAACAAAATCAACTTGATGGTCATAGATGGCTTTAAATGCTTGAATGGCTGTAATTCCATTCAAATCGGCCACAACCAAATGGGCTCCTTGTGACCAGGCCAATAATATGCAGGCAATACTTACATCAAAACTCAATTCAAATGCTTGTAACACCTTATTGTCAGAAGTTAAAGGATACCTGGTCCACATGTCTAGCATCAATGCGTCCACATTGTCGTGGCTGATCGGTATGCCCTTGGGTTGGCCGGTGCTCCCCGAAGTAAATAAGGTATAAGCCCAAAAATTCTCATTGATAACGCTAGACCCAGCCAATATTTCATCATGGGAATAGTTTAGCCACTCCACTGCAGATATCTCGCTTAAAAATGCTTGACCTTGTGGACTGGCCAACACCCATGTGATATCACTTTCTGCAATAATTTTCTTAAGACGATCTATTGGGAATTTGTGATTAATGGGAACATAGGCATTTCCAGAAAGCCAAATGGCCAAAACACCCACATACATGTCTACGTTGTTATCCGTGTAAATCCCAATGTTCTGCTTCCTAACTTCAATGCTTTGGGCCAATGAAAACGCCTTGCTTACAAGTTCTGAATAGGTCAGTTTTTCTTTTCCTATGGTAATGGCCGTTGCATCGGGATGTGCAATTGCACACTGAAGGATATGTTGTAATGTGTTGCTCATCTAACCAAGCAAATATAATGGTAAAGACCCCTTGCTACTTCCCGTTGTTTTCACAAGGGGCCACCTTACACCCTATACCACTTTATGAAGAGCGGTAACCCATTTCAAAAATGGATTCCGCGTGTGGCCCTAAAAAGACACGCGCATAAACACGTATCACAGCTAATCCATCAAGAATAAAAGAAGCGCCGGTTAGCAAAGCCAGCAGCCATTGATCTTGATGAATATGAGAAAATATCAAATCCTCACCTAAAAAGGTAGTGGTGATGGGAAATCCTGTTAGTCCCAAACAAGCCAGAAGAAAGACAAATGCTGTTCTTCTATGTGCTCTAGAAAGACCATGAAATTGGTCCAAATTGATGGCATGCCCTGCCCGTTTCAACTTGAACAATATAAAAAAGCCCAATGCCCCTGCAATCAATATTCCGCCCATGTACAATGCCACATGATCCCATGTAAATTTCTCATTGAACATGATGGCTACAGTTACCATGAAGTGATTCATGATGATCATCCCCCAACTCCAAAAGACCAATCGCCTTTCTGTAAACGCTTTTAGCACCAATAATATAGCGATGATGGCAAATACATATGGGTAATAATGTCGATAGGATGGCCATTGTCCCCCAGCTTGCAACAATACATATGCGCCAATCAAAATAATCAAGGCCATTAACCAAAGCCAACCATTTCTAATAAAGGATAACATGGCCCCCCACCGTTTTGCAGGATTCCACAAGTAGCGGTACATAAATGAATCCAAATTGAATTCCTTTAAACTCAACAAATAGAGGGAGTACTCGATTCGCTTAGGCAAAGTGTCTTCTACTGTTTTTTCTTTTTGGGTAAAATGATAAAACTGTTCTTTGATCAAATAAGTTACCACCGAAGGAGAAACCAACAATTGATAGGTTCTTAGAAATGCATTTCCCGCAAAGTGAATCAAAACCAAGTCATACCAACCCAAAGCCATCTCCACAAACATTAATCCTATTTGGGCGATGGACGAATAAGCAATTTGACTTTTGATTGAACCTTGTACTCTTGAAATTCCGGATGCCACAACTGCCGTAAGCACGCCTATTGTGCCAATGGTCCATTTTACCAATCCCTGAGCTTCCCAAAAATGAGCTGTGCGAAGCAGCAAAAATACACCTACGTGAACAGCCAGCGATCCATAAAAAATAGCGCTTGACGGAGTTGGGCCTTCCATGGCTCTGGGCAACCAAGAAGAAAATGGGAGCTGCGCAGATTTGGCCATAGCGGTTAACAAAATCAACAAAGAAATGGCTATGCCTACAGAAGATTGATGCGTCCAATGCTCCAGCACCAAATCTTGGTGATTGAGTTGATTGAATGTGATGTTCTCATGCCAAAAATGATGCGAAAGCCACATGGCCAATAAAATGCCTAAATCACCCAATCGATAAATAGAAAACACCTTTACTGCATTTTTAACAGGCAAATAGCGGTTGCGATAAAACGCAATGAGCAAGAATGAGGATACGCCCAATATTTCCCAACCGATAAAAAGTGTTTCAAAGTTGCCCGCCAATACCACGATATTGTAGCCGATGAAGAAGAACATCAAATTCATAAAGAACCTTTTGTATCCTTCCTCTCTGTGCATGTACGTTTTGCTGTAGTAGGAAACCAAGAATACCAAAAATGCGCCGACTCCGGAATAAATACAGGAAACCTTGTCCCATAAGAAATCTACTTGAAAAAGGTAATCTTGATGCGCATAAAGTGTAAAATCTGAATGTTCCCAAACGGGTGTACCTCCAAAAATCCATGCGGAAATCATGACGAAAAAGAACAACAATTGTGCGAGTAACGTACCAACGGCAATATTAGAAATGGCCTTTTCGTTCTTTCTGGATTGCAAGGAAAGAAGAACAAATCCGAGCATGGGCAAAAAGATCAATCCGTGAATGTTATTTTCCATATCCAGATAATTTAGTGACAGGTAAATTGTTCATTTCATTGGCCAACCATTGATTTAAAGCTTGATCATTGGGTAAATCAAAGGATTGAATGTCCATCCGAGAAAATTGACCTGATACAAAGCGATAGATCTCGTTTTTTTCTGGATGAATAACCACCAAATGAATCCATTCATTTTTAAACCATTCATAAGTATGCTCATCTCTTAGGATGACATTCAAAACAACCTCTGGATAATGCTCAACGACCATCAGCAATCGCAATGGATCATGAACTTCTATCATTTGACTGGGAAGTCCCGAACGCAAATCACCATCCGTTCCGTTGGCTACACCAATTAGTCCCATAACATTGTGAGGCAATTTGCTGCCCGCACCTAGTTTTTGATTGTCCACACGAGAGAAGTAATACTCGAGGTTTATTCCCCCGCAAACGGGTGCAGCGGCCTTTAAAATGCCGTACAAATAGTCCCCCTCTGCATCCAATGAAAAATCATAAGAGTTCAGGAATGATCTTCTATCTAAAAAAACTTGTGATGTCAATCCCCTTCTCCCAACAATGCAAAGTGCATTGGTGGCGTGATTCAACTCTGGTCGAGGTTCAAAAAGGCTAACTGAACGATTTCGAATTTTCTCATGTACCCTTTCAAGATTGGATTTGTCTTGAATAGATGCAAAACGACGAGCGCGTTCAAAAGCATTCAAATCCAAAGCTTGATCAAAAACCTTTACATTGATCTGATGAAGTTCCAATTGAACTGCATTTAATCGATCCAAATAAAAGTCTATTTCATCCCGGGTAGTATCATGCAAGGCACCCACAAAAATCGTAGCATCAGGTATTTCTATCCCCTTGGTTTTTAATAATGATCTTACTTCTGGGTGATTGGCCATGAATGCAAAAACACGAGCATTAACAGAACCCGCCCTTCCAGAACAAGCGCCACAATCATAGGCTGCGTAATGTGGATTATTGGTAGAACTTGCGCCATGTCCTACAATATAAATGAGTGGCGCAAAATCGCGTACCAAACCAATCGACTTTAAAACACGCTCGACACGGTCCCTCATTTCAACCACGGTGTACCCTACTTGCAGATCATTTTCTCTTTCTCCATTTTTATTCTCAATGGTCAATTTCGAATTTTTATCCATGTGCTCAAATGACAATGAACTGGCAGGAGAGGCAGCAGGGTAAAAAAGATTTTTAACCAATTTAATGGCGGACAAAAATCCATAGGTCATCGATAAAAATGCTCCTTTGATCAATCCATAACTGGCAGGTTGGTAATGCGTTTCCGTTTTTCTGTAATCAATTTCCCCTTCTTCTTTAATTAAAAATTGAGGAAACACAGGAGCAGGGCAAAGCTTGGTCAGGTACTTCTCATTGGCTGGTTTGTAGTAAAATTCCACGCCAAAGAATCCTGGTGTTCCAAATGTTGAGGACTGCTTGTCAATCTTCTCAATGTACCTTCTGAATGAGCACTCCCTATCATCAATGCAAAACAAGGCCTGAAATGATTTTCCTTGATCATCCTCATGGCTAAATTTCCTTGTTTCGAGTATACCTTGAAGCACCTGTTGATAGTACGTTTCTTCATAAGCCTGATGAAACGACAAGAGTATACGTGCGATTTCCGTAAAGTGAACGGGATCAAATAAAGGCTGAGGAACTTCAGTGAGATGAAAAGACAAGGGTGACCAAATGGTGCCGAAAGCTTGGTCCAACTGATCAATCTCCATGATGCATTCCAATACAATCAAATCATGCAATGAAATGTTTCGACGATCCAAAAGGGTCTCGGGCATATCCTCTATAGAGGATACCAATCCTGACCATCCTGGATGCGCAAATTGCTGATCAAACAGATATTGTTCAAACCAATCGGCGTCTCCTACAAGTATTCTGAGCAAATCAAACAACTGCAAATTCTCATTGAGCAACAACTTGCGCGCCCGATCTCCTTTGAAAAGAGATACATAAGAATTGCGTTCCATTTCTCTTAATGAATCAATGAAACTTGTTGATACAACTGGGAACTTCCAAATGGATATTCCCTGATCCAAGTAGGCTGACAATATTCGGAACAATGAAGGATGCACCAAAGAATCCAAATCAATCTTGTAGGAACGCTTCCAATTGGATCGCAACATACCAATTCTGGGATGATGACTAGTAGGGAACTTTCCATTGAGCATGGTATCCAAAACCTCTTCAGATTTTGCATTTGGAAATTGATGTGCAATTTTCTCTGTCAAAATGCGACCGTCGATCTTTCCATTCTTGTACAATTCTCTATACTCACGCAATGTCAAGTTGCCTTTGTATCCAAAAATTTCATATGCTTCTAATAAAGCATTGTTGAATTTTCTGTTTTGAAATGCATGTAACGTATTGTGGTGTACAAAATCTTTCAAAACAGCTTGGGCCGGCAAATAATGCTTCAACTCATGCAGACAATCCTGTATGTTCTTCTTCACTGTTTCCATATCAACAAGAATTATCTTTTAACACGAACAGCAAGGTCATGTCCGGATAAAGTCATGTGCTCCTCCAATCCAACAACATGAATATGACCTCCTTGATTTCTGTACGTGTTTTCAAAAAAATGAAGATTCTCAAGCACGGTATGATCCACCATCTTGCATTGACTTAAATCAATCTCAATGTGCTTTTGCTGAGGCAAAGCATCCAAGTATTTTTTGATGTGTAGAAAATTGGTGAAAACAGCCGCTGTTGTAATCAACAATCGGAATCGATCATTGCCCAAATCGTGCACCTCTACTTTTGAGCGGAACATCTCTTTGGCGTCTACTTTGAACAACCACTGAATGATCAATTCCATGAGCATCCCTGCCAATATTCCAACCAATAAATCCACAGCCAAAGTGAAAACTATGGTGGATACAAATACCAGCAATTGCTCTCTACCAATTCTTAAGGTCTGTTTAAATTCTCTGGGATGCGCCAATTTAAATCCCACGCCAATCAGCAATGCCGCCAATGCAGCTTTGGGAATCATTTCAATAATGCCTGAAAGAAAGGCTACCAAGATGAATAAAATCAAACCATGGAAGAAATTGGCCCAACGTGTTCTACCTCCATTGGCTACATTGTTGGATGAACGGGCGACTTCCGAAATCATCGGCAATCCTCCTAAAATCCCCGCCAAAGTGTTTCCCAATCCAACGGACATGAGGTCCTTATTAAAATTAGATTTTCGTTTAAATGGATCCAGAATATCCACAGCTTTAGCTGTTAAAAGAGATTCTAAACTTCCAATAATGGCAAACAACGCAACGTACTGAAGAAAAGTGCCCATTTGCTTTAATCCACCCCAACTCACGTGAATACCTAAAGTTGAAAAGAAACTTCCCACTTTCACCAATTGTTTGTTTTCTTGTGTCAATCCCAAAAACATTCCCAATGGGATGGATACTACCAATACAACCAGTGGCATGGGAATCTTCTTCAGTAATGGATGTTTAATCATTGGCCAAACAAATACAATCACCAAAGAGATAAGTCCCACCAATAGTGCACTTTGTAGAATTGTACTTGTCATCATTTGAGAAATGGTGTGCGGAATGGCTGCAATCAATTC
>CANHIV010000044.1 GCA_947460525.1 Flavobacteriales bacterium | reverse complement strand
GAAGAAATGCATCTGTAGATTTGAGTTCATCAAACTTCTCAAAGGCAACAACCAATGTGTCGTGCATGATGTCTTTGAAATGAAATTCACCGTAAACACGCGTTTTGCAATAGCGCTCAAACCGTTCATGAACCGGCTCGTATACTTGCATAAAACGTTCTTGTTTGGTTAATTCCATTTTAACTACACTCGGGATTTAGTAGTAAGTGTCTTAACTTTGAAAAAGGTGACAGCGGAACAAAAATGGTTCTACGTTTCTTAAAAATTACTTTTTCTAATGGACCCCGGACTTTGCCCAAATTGCTGTTTAAATGCCTTAGAAAAACTCGAGGCATCTGGAAATCCGTAACGATAAGCAGTATACAGAATATCATTACCGTTCAAAAGGTCGATTTTGGCAAGCTCCAACCGTTTGCGCTTTTGATACTGGTATGGTGATACGCCGAACGCTTGCTTGAATACGCGAATGAAATGGTATTTCGAAATTCCGATTTTTAATGAAATCTCATCAAGGGATAGATTGTCGGTGATGCGTTCGTCTATGAAATTTTTTGCGAGAAGAATAGATCGAAAAACCTCTTCGTTGGTAACGTTTTTCTTGAAATCGAGATTGTTCAGGTGATGAAAAATAAATCGTTGATCAGTAATGATCGATTCCGCCAAACTGTAGAAGAGCTCTTGCTCTTGCAGCTCATTCGCGAAACTTCCGTTTTTAATTTTCTTGTTGATCTCTGAAAGTGAATATCCGATGCTTGTGTTTTTGACGTTGTATCTGTTTACAAAGAATTGATCAGAGAGCAAGAACTCCTTGAGATTAGCAGGATGCAGGTCGTAATAATCGGCCACATCAGAAACGATCTGAGTGGATATATCAATGCACAATCCCTCTACTGCCTTTTCTTGATTGATCTGAACGATAGACTTGGTGAAGTCGTTGCCAATGATGTACTCCCCTTCACGCACCATGAACTTTTTTCCATTGGCATAATAGGTCTCCTCACCAGAAGCCACATACTTTATCCCAATACCCTTGAATGCAATCTCGGTTTCGATTTTCTTGATTTCAGAAATTCGAATTTCGTTGCAAGCGTCGTCGGTATATAAGATCTGATTCATTGATAGTCGAGCTAGACTAAAATAGCATTTCTTCTGCATTCAAATGTAAAAAATACTTGGCGCACATTGGTCAATGGTAACAATGTTTGATTTGCCTCCGACATCCACCCGATGCTTTATTGCAATTCACCGTTACACTGACTGCATCCGCATCTTAAAATGGGGAATATCATCCTCCAAATACTCCTCTCCCTCTGCTACAAATCCCAAATCCTGATAGAATTTCAACAGATACGATTGCGCAGAAATACAAATCTCATTTGTCCCAAATTGTTTCTGCGTCTGTGCAATGGCCACTTCCATCAATGTCTTGCCCCAGCCCAATCCTCTGACTCTTGGGGAGGACACCACTCTGCCTATGGAGGCTTCCGGGTAACTCACCCCGGGAGGAAGCAAACGGGCGTACGCCACCAATTCTTCTCCACTCTCCATCAAAATATGATACGAGACAACGTCCTTCCCATCGGGATCTTGATAGGCGCAATTCTGCTCCACCACAAATACCTCAGCGCGCAACGCCAATACCCTGTGCCATTCCAAAGCGGTCATTTCAGACATTTTGAGCAATCGAAAATTTTTCATCCCTACGAAGGTAATTCAATGACCTATTTTTGCGCCATGAATTACCTATCGGTAGAAAACCTTTCCAAACGCTTTGGCGTCCGCGAACTTTTTAATAACCTTCAATTCGGAATCGAAAAAGGTCAAAAAGTGGCCCTCTTGGCACGCAATGGTTCTGGAAAAACCACTTTGATGAATATCCTTTTTGGCAAAGACACGCCAGACGAAGGGAAGGTAATTTACAACAAAGAAGTGCGGGTAAGCTATCTGGAACAAAACCCGCATCTCGATCACAACAAATCCATTCTTGACAACGTCCTTCAGTCCAAAAACAACATGAGCCAAGCGATTGCTGAATATGAGCATGCGCTGGCCAATGACTTATCCCTGGACATTCCTATGTCCAAAATGGATGCGACAGGCGCCTGGGAATACGAAGCCAAAATGAAACAGGTTTTGGGTGCTTTGAATCTTCATGAATGGAATACCCCTGCTGGTCAATTGAGCGGTGGTCAACAACGCCGAGTGGCACTGGCCAAGGTACTCATTGAAGAGCCTGATTTTTTATTGCTCGATGAGCCTACCAATCACTTGGATTTGGACATGATTGAATGGCTGGAAAATTTCCTGACGCGCTCACACATGACGCTTTTCATGATCACGCACGACAGGTATTTCTTGGAAAATATCACGGACGAAATCTTGGAATTGGAAAATGGCCAACTGTACAAGTACAAAGGCAATTTCAGCTACTACTTGGAAAAGAAAGCGGAGAGAGAAACGCAGGAACAAGCCACCCATGACAAGCAAATGAACCTCTTCCGCCGTGAGTTGGTTTGGGCCCGTACCATGCCGCGCGCCAGAACAGTCAAGAGCAAGAGCAGAATGGATCGCTTCCAAGAGTTGAAAGACAACGTTAGAAAAAACCCTGAGGCGCAAGAGCTTTCTCCTGAAATCAACATGAGCCGCTTGGGGAGCAAGATTGTGGAGTTTCACCGGGTGAAAAAACATTGGGGCGAGAAAAAAGTCCTCAATGGTTGGGATTACGTTTTCAAAACCGGTGAACGCGTGGGACTCGTTGGTCCCAACGGGGCTGGAAAAACGACGTTGCTCAAATTGATGACCCTCAATGAAGAACCCGATGGCGGAAAAGTAGTGGTGGGTGAAACCGTTGTCATGGGCTACTACCGCCAAAACATGGAACCCCTGAAAGAGGGTCTTCGATTGATTGAGGCTGTTCGCGATATCGCAGAATTTATACCGCTCACCAAAGGCCGAACCATCACTGCCGCGCAGATGCTGGAGCGCTTTCTATTTCCCAAACACATGCATTTCAACCTCGTTGATGCGCTGAGCGGAGGAGAAAAAAAACGTTTGCAGTTGCTGCTCTTGTTGATGAAGAATCCCAATTTCTTGATCTTGGACGAGCCCACCAACGACCTGGATGTCTTCACCCTAGCGGCTTTGGAAGAATATCTGCAATCCTATCCCGGTTGCCTTGTCATCGTTTCCCATGACCGATATTTCTTGGACAAATTGGTGGACCATCTTTTTGTGTTGGACGGCCAAGGCAATGTCAAAGACATCTTGGGATCCTATCAACAGTTTAGAGACGACCAAGATGCAACGCCTACTTCAAAAAAAGCAGAGGCCACAGCACCTGCAGAAAACAAAGCCAACACCACTGCAGGTCCAAAAAAACTGAGTTTCAAAGAGAAATATGAATGGGATCAACTTGAAAAAAGAATGCCTGAATTGGAAGCTCAAAAAGGCCTATTGGAAGCCGAGTTACAAACAGTTTTGGATCAACATGACAAACTCATGAAAGTCTCAGAAGCCCTATCCAAGGTGGTTGAAGAGCTCAATACCCTTGAGATGCGTTGGTTAGAACTTTCTGAAAAAATATAGACCACCCCTTTTTATCTGACCTTATCTTTACCCGCGAATTTGCAGAAAAATAAAGCATGAGTTCAGATCAATTTTTGGGAAATGCCGATATCCAGACGATAGACGCATTGTATCAACAATACAAGCAAGATCCCGACAGCTTGGACATCTCTTGGAAAAGATTTTTTGAGGGATTTGAATTCCAAAATGAAAGCTATCCTGTTCTTCCGGATGGCAGCCGCATGAATGCGGTGACCTCCAAGGAATTCAAAGTGATTAGCCTTATCAACGCCTACCGTACACGCGGCCACTTGTTCACCAAGACCAATCCAGTGCGTGAGCGCAGAAAATACAACCCCACTTTGGCCATCGAGAATTTTGGCCTTACCGCTGCGGATTTAGAGGAAACTTTCCACGCTGGAACTGATGTGGGTTTGGGTGATGCCAAATTGAAAGACATCATTGCGCATTTGGAAAATTCCTATTGCCAAAGCATCGGTGTGGAGTTCATGTACATCCGTGAACCCGAACGTGTAGAATGGTTGAGATCGAAGATCGAAGCGGTAAACAAACCCAAGTATTCCAAAGAAGAGAAGAAGAATATCTTTGATATGACTTCCAAAGCGTCTTTGTTTGAGCAATACATCCATAAGAAATTTGTGGGACAAAAACGCTTCAGCGTTGAAGGATGCGAAGCTGTAGTTCCAGCCATGGACTACGTAGTGAAAAAAGGAGCGGAGATGGGAATCGAAGAGTTTGTCATCGGGATGGCCCACCGCGGTCGCTTGAATGTACTGACCAATATCCTAGAAAAACCACAAGAAGAAATTTTCCGTGAATTTGCTGGTGTTGAATTTGAAGGCAACATGGACGGTGACGTAAAGTACCATTTGGGGTACTCACGCGACATCACAGTCAATGGACACAATGTCCACGTTACCCTTTGTCCCAACCCTTCTCACTTGGAGGCGGTAAATCCCGTAGTTGAAGGATTGACACGCGCCAAGATTGATCATTACATCAAAGACGAAAAGAAAATTGTTCCCATTTTGGTGCACGGAGATGCAGCGATAGCCGGACAAGGCATCGTGTATGAAGTAGTGCAAATGGCCTTATTGGATGGATACAGAACCGGAGGCACCATTCACATCGTGACCAACAACCAAGTGGGTTTCACTACCAATTATTTGGACGCGCGCTCCTCAACGTATTGCACAGATGTAGCCAAAACTACTTTGTGCCCCGTTTTCCACGTCAATGCAGACGATGTTGAAGCCGTAATCACGGCCATGCATTGGGCATTGGAATACCGTGAAAAATACAACATGGATATTTTCATCGATTTGTTGGGCTACCGCAAATACGGGCACAACGAAGGAGATGAACCCAAGTTCACGCAACCTTCTTTGTACAAGCACATCGCCTCTCATTTGAGCTTGCGTGAATTGTACTTAAAGCAGTTGATGGCTGAAGGCAACTTGACGCAAGAAGAAGCGGAAGAAATGCGCCAGTCTTTTGAAGGACATTTGGACATTAGCCTAGAAAAAGCCAAAACCAAGAACAAGGCATTTGTCAAACACTTCTTGGAAGAAACTTGGAAAGACGTCCGTTTTGCGACAGCTGAGGATTTCGATACTGCCACTAAAACCGCAGTTGCTGAAAAGAAATTGAAAGAGTTGGGAACCAAAATGTCCACCTTACCCAGCGGTGAAAAGTTCTTCAGAAAAACCGAAAAGGTATTTGAAGACCGCATCAACATGATCAAAAATGATCAGTTGGACTGGGCAATGGGAGAGCTTTTGGCTTATGCAACATTGTTAGAAGAAGGACATCCCATCCGCATTTCGGGTCAAGATGTGGAACGCGGAACATTCTCGCATCGTCATGCGGTTGTGAAGACAGACGAAGACCAAGAGAAAGAATTTATCCCATTAAATTTATTATCAGACAAACAAGCCCCCCTGCGCATTTTCAACTCTTTGTTGAGTGAGTACGGTGTCTTGGGATATGATTACGGATATGCATTTGGAACCCCCAATGGATTAACCATCTGGGAAGCGCAATTTGGTGATTTCAATAACGGTGCACAAATCATGATTGACCAGTTCATTGCGGCAGCAGAGGACAAATGGGGAAGCATGAATGGTCTGGTGATGTTCTTGCCGCACGGATATGAAGGTCAAGGCTCTGAGCACAGTTCGGGCAGAATGGAGAGATTTTTACAATTGTGCGCTGAAGAGAACATGCAGGTTTGTGACATCACGACACCCGCAAATTTCTTCCATTTGTTGCGCAAGCAAGTGAAGCAACCCTTCCGCAAGCCCTTGATTGTCTTTACACCCAAGAAATTGTTGCGTCACCCCAAGGCGGTGAGCAGCATCAAGGAAATGGCCAAAGGCAATTTTGAAATGGTCATGGATGACAACGCCGTAGACAAGAAGAAAGTGAAAAAAGTAGTGCTTTGCACAGGCAAGATGTACTATGAAATGTGTGAAGAAAGAGAGGCGAGAAAAGTAAAAGACATGGCCTTTGTGCGATTGGAGCAATTGTATCCCTTCCCACAAAAAGCCTTGGATAAAATCCTCCAAGGGTACGGAAAAAATGTGGAGTTGGTATGGGCACAAGAAGAGCCAGAAAACATGGGCGCTTGGAGTTACATCATGCGCATGATGAGAAAAACCAACATCGACGTGGTGGCCTACCCTGCGCAAGCCTCTCCTGCTGCAGGATCCAGCAAAATGCACGACGCCAGAATGAAACAAGTCATGGATCAATTGTTTAGTTAATTTCAAAGACCGGGCAACCGGTCTTTTTTTTTGAATATGAAAAATACCATCACCCTCCTTTTATTTGTTTTGTTGACCCAGTGGGTTGGCGCACAAAGCACAAACACCTTGGATAAGGAAGAATTTTCCATTATGTATCCAACCACCTATCAATTGGATGAAAGCAAGTCCATGGGCACCACCTTTATTTTGTATTCAGCTGCAGACATTACTAAGGAAGAAGATTTCAGAGAGAATATAAATCTGATTATGCAGGAAGTTAATCCAGCAGAGATGGATTTGCAAGCCATCATTCAAAGCACCGAGGCCTCCATTGCCAAGCTATTGGGCAATTCCAAGATCATTTCCAGTTCGGTTAAAAACAACCAAAACGGAGAATACTATGAACTGGCTTATTCTGGAGACATGGGGCAACTGCATTTGCAGTGGTTACAAAGTTTGTATTACAAAAATGGCACATTGTACATCTTGACGCTGACCACAGAAGCCAGTAGTTACGCAGAATTTGAAAAAGAAGGACAAGAGATTTTGAATTCTTTTCGAATCAAGTAAAACAGTATTGGTCTCTTCCAAAAGTTGGTTTGCCTTTTTTGATTCGTCCTTTTTTGTAAACCCAATTTAGGACGAGACAGTTACTTCTTGTGAATCATTATTTTTCATTTTTTTTAATCGACTTGATTTTATTCAAATGGATGATAAAAATATTCAACCGATAATCAATTTCTGAACTTAATAATTGGTTTCTTCCCAGATGTGTCGTGTAAAATAGTAGGTCTCCAAATTACTGATGTCCCCGCAATCT
>CANHIV010000043.1 GCA_947460525.1 Flavobacteriales bacterium | reverse complement strand
ATTAAATGGAAAACTCCATAATGAAAAACAAAACGGTGCGGATGAAATCAGCCAGATAACCGAAAATAATCCAAACCCATCCCACTTGCCCGCACCGCTGTCTCAAACCGAAACTTGAGGTGGCAAAATTGGTTGGTTGGTCGTACTTGTTCATGTACTATTAGGTGAATTCAAGCCCTAGAAAGGGGAATTCCTAATTTTTCGCGCTTAATTGACTCGTTTAAAACCATCTTTTTTACCCTACGGTCAGATACAAGTCGTTCCTCTTGAAAGATATCTGCTTCACTAATTCCAGTTGAAAAAGCCAACTTCCTTCTCAAGTCTTTTAACTTTAACTCTCTTCGCTTTTTTAATGTGTCAAAATTGGGGTCTCCATGATTGAAGAAATTGTTCAAATCAGACACCTCCAGCCCAGTCTCTCCCGCATTCCAAAATTCCTGCAAAATCATCAATTCTAAATCTGACCATATTATTTGGTTCGCTTGTGCTTCATCCAATAACTCCATTCGTTTGGTTCGCCTTAGCAAGACCCAGTAATAGCCCAAAACGCCCAGCATCCAACCATATAAAATCAAAGCCCAAATAAAACGGAAATAGCTGTCCTGCTTATTCAAGGGTTCTATGAGTCGAAACACATTCGAAGGATATCCCAATACTTCAGCAATCTTATCCACCCAAATAAAAACCCCACCCTCATCATGGCGCCATTCTGCAATCATAACCTGATTGGCATGGGTCACCCAACCTTTTAGCTGATAAAACTGGTCTGCCTTGTACTCTAGAACTTTGCCTTCATCCACATCAAACTTGAGTAATCGATTTCCCAAATGCGCCCAATTGCCGTCTTCATTCATATAAAACGCACCTCGAACAAATGGCAAGTGAATTTCTGGATTAACTTTTCCGACTTCGCGCCATTCATTGCTTTGCAAATTCAAGTTCCATAAACTCCTAAGGGTATCGTCTCCCATGGTTGTTCTTCTCTCCCCACCCCAAATCATCATATCCTTCTTCCCTTTAAAATAATAAGCACCACTGTGCTGCGGAGGCTCTTGTCCCCTTGTGTGCTTTAAGAACCACCCTCCCGTGCGTTCATCATAATACGTAGTAATATTCTTGGTTTGAAAAAAACCATAGCCACCCATCATGAACAATGTATCATGGTGGACAAATGCGCTTGCACCATATTGGTTCTTGTGATCAAATGAACGATCGATTCGCACCAATGAATCCCCTTTCCACTGCCAAACCTTGCCACAACCCGCCATGACAAAGTAATCTCCCTTGGAAGTACTCATTGAAAAATAGTCCGACCTTAACTCATGAGCGGTCAACCCTCCCGTCCAATGGATAGGATTCTTCAGCCATTTTGCCCCTTTTCCAGTGGTGGTATAGATGGTGTCTCCCGATACAACTACAAATACTTTCCGCGATGGACTATAAAATTGAAACGGCAAATCATCGAACAATAATTCCTGACATGATAAAATAGAGGAAAATAGGAGAAACGCTATTAGAACAAGGCTTTTCATTGGGCAAAGATGAGACACATCTTGAATTGCTCAATAATATTTTTATATTTAATTACCTAAATTATCAAATTAATAGCGTCAGTTCACTAGCCTTTTGACATCAGACTCTGAAATGGTCTCTCCACCCAATATTACAAGACGCTCAATTACATTACGCAGCTCGCGGATGTTACCCGTCCATGCCTGCTTTTGCAAATACTTTAGTCCGCCACCATCGATTTTCTTGAGCGGTCTTCCATAATCCTCGCATACCTTTTCTAGGAAATACTCACTCAATAGCGGTATATCTTCCGAACGTTCAGCCAAAGATGGCACTTTGATTAGAATTACGCTCAATCTGTGATATAGATCTTCTCTAAATCTACCTGCAGCTATTTCAGCTTTCAAATCCTTATTGGTCGCTGCTAAAACCCGGACATTGACTAGAATATCCTTTTCACCCCCTACACGCTGAATTCTTTGCTCTTGCAATGCCCGCAATACCTTGGCTTGGGCGGTGATGCTCATGTCGCCGATTTCATCCAGGAACAAAGTACCACCTTCTGACAATTCAAACTTCCCTGGCTTTGTTTTTATCGCACTTGTAAAAGCGCCTTTTTCATGACCAAACAACTCACTCTCTATCAACTCTCCAGGAATAGCCGCGCAATTGACCTCTACAAATGGACCAGAAGATCGACTGCTCTTCTCATGAAGTTGTCGAGCAATCAACTCTTTTCCTGCCCCATTGGGACCAAGAATCAATACTCTAGCATCCGTTGGCGCAACGGTGTCTACCATCGCTATCACCTCTTGAATGCCTTTACTATTGCCCACTATTTGGGTACCGACAATACGTGCAACTTTCTTCTTCAACGATTTGGTTTCGCGCACCATCTGTGCAGATTGTGTCGCATTGCGCACAGTAACCAATATGCGATTCAGATCAAGCGGCTTTTGAATAAAATCAAAAGCGCCCTTCTTAATGGCTTCAACCGCGGTATCAATGGTTCCGTGACCCGTTATCATTACGATAGGCGCATCAATTCCCAATTCCTTGACTTTGGATAAAAACTCCAAGCCATCCATCTTGGGCATCTTGATGTCCGATATGATTAAATCAAAAGTCTCCTGACCCACAGCCTTTATCGCGGCTAGTGCATCAGGAGACTCAATGACTGTATGACCTTCGTACTCTAAGATTTCTTTCAAAGCCATGCGAATGCTGGCCTCGTCGTCTACCAGGAGTATTTTTGCCATGTTGTATTACATTTCAAAAGATTCCATGAACTTGGTTGTGAAATTACCAGCTCTGAACTGGGGATCTTTCATCAACTTCTGATGGAATGGTATAGTGGTTTTAATCCCTTCAATGATGTATTCATCCAATGCGCGCTGCATTTTGGTGATTGCCTCTTCGCGTGTTTGCGCAACGGTAATCAACTTAGAAATCATACTGTCATAGTTGGGGGGAATAACGTATCCAGCGTAGGCGTGGGTATCCAAGCGCACTCCATGGCCACCGGGACTATGATACGCCGTGATCTTACCAGGACAAGGTGCAAAGTTTTTGTAAGGATCCTCTGCGTTGATACGGCATTGGATACTGTGCATTTTTGGATAATAGTTGCGTCCTGAAATGGGGTCTCCAGCTGCCAATTTGATTTGCTCTTTTACCAAATCATAATTGATTACCTCTTCCGTAATGGTGTGCTCTACTTGAATACGTGTATTCATTTCCATGAAATAGAAATCGCGGTTCTTGTCTACCAAAAACTCCACGGTTCCTACCCCTTCATATTTCACTGCTTCAGCTGCTTTGATGGCTGCTTGTCCCATACGCTCGCGCAATTCATCCGTCATGAATGGAGAAGGTGTTTCTTCTACCAACTTTTGGTGACGACGTTGGATGGAACAATCTCTTTCAGACAAATGGCAAGCTTTGCCATACTGATCACCAGCGATCTGAATTTCGATATGTCTTGGTTCTTCAACAAATTTCTCCATGTAGATGCCATCGTTTCCGAAAGCAGCACCCGCCTCTCGGCGCACTGCTTCCCATGCATCTTCCAAATCTTCAGCCT
Organism: Flavobacteriales bacterium; assembly: GCA_947460525.1. GTDB lineage: Bacteria > Bacteroidota > Bacteroidia > Flavobacteriales_D > Sanyastnellaceae > CAMCTV01. The sequence goes on along the minus strand of CANHIV010000043.1, from coordinate 3,647 downwards.
TCTGAACCACACGCATCCCTTTTCCGCCACCACCTGCGGTAGCTTTCAACATCACAGGATACTTGATTTCTTTTGCCACTTTGTGTGCATCTTCCAAAGACTCTAAAATCCCTTCAGACCCAGGAATACAGGGAACGCCTGCATTCTTCATGGTTTGCTTGGCCGATGATTTGTCACCCATTGCATCAATCATCTCAGGAGAAGCGCCAATGAACTTGATTCCATTCTCCTTGCAAACTTTTGAAAAAGTTGCATTTTCAGACAAAAAACCATATCCGGGGTGAATAGCGTCTGCATTGGTAATTTCAGCAGCAGCGATAATATTTGAGATTTTCAAATAAGAATCTTTTGATGCTGGAGGGCCGATACAAACTGCCTCATCTGCAAAACGAACATGAAGGCTATCGCGATCTGCTGTAGAATATACAGCTACCGTTGCGATACCCATTTCTTTGCAAGTGCGTATTACGCGCAAAGCAATCTCGCCACGATTAGCGATTAATATTTTCTTGAACATGCTTGAAAAGATTAAGCGGGTTCTACCAAGAACAAAGGCTGATCGTATTCAATTGGAGAGCTATCGTTCACCAATACTTTCACGATTGTTCCTGAAATTTCAGATTCAATTTCGTTGAACAATTTCATTGCTTCAATGATACAAACCTTATCTCCTGGTTTGATGGTTTGACCCACCTCAACAAAAGCTGGCTTATCTGGTCCTGCAGAGCGGTAGAATGTACCGATCATGGGGCTTTTGATTTCTATCAAATTGCTATTTTGCGCAGGTGCAGCAGCTGGTGCAGCGGCAGCTGGTGCAGGCGCAGCAACAGGCATTGGCAATGCCATTGGTGCCATAGGTGCCATTGCCGCAACTGGGCTGCCTCCTACTGGCGTTTTAATCGTGATCTTAAAGTCTTTCTGCTCAATTTCTACTTCACTGACTCCGCTTCTGGAGACAAATTTGATCAGGTCTTGAATTTCTTTGATATTCATTTTCTTTCGATTTATCGTTGGCAAATATACTCAAGGAAAATTAAGCTTGATTTTTAACTGTCATATGACCATTTCACCCAAATGGCTCCCCAAGTGAATCCACCACCAAAGGCTGCTAAAATCAAGTTATCTCCCTTCTTTAATTTCTTTTCCCACTCCCACAAGCACAAAGGAATTGTACCAGAAGTGGTGTTTCCGTAACGCTCAATATTGACCATTACTTTATCAGGACCTACACCCATGCGGCGTGCAGTTGCATCAATAATTCTCAAATTGGCTTGGTGAGGAACCAAGTATGCTACATCATCAGCGGTTAAACCATTCTTCTCCATAATTTCAGCACTAACATCTGCCATGCTAACAACAGCTGCTTTAAACACTGGCTGACCATCTTGGAATACAAAATGTTCACGTGCATCAACGGTTTCATGAGATGCAGGTTTTACTGAACCTCCGGCCTTTTGGTGCAAATAATGACGACCTGCACCATCTGACTTTAAAATAAAATCCTTGATTCCTGTATCATCCGTGCTGGCTTCAAGCATCACTGCGCCAGCACCATCACCAAACAACACACAGGTTGTTCTGTCAGTATAGTCTACAATTGAAGACATTTTATCCGCGCCCACAACCACCACTTTTTTGTATTTACCTGTCTCAATGAACTGAGAAGCGGTAGAGAGTGCATAAATAAATCCGGAGCAGGCCGCATTTACATCAAAAGCCCAGCAATTTCTAGCACCTATTTTATCGCAAATGATATTGGCTGTAGCAGGGAACTGATGATCCGGAGTTACGGTAGCGCAAATCAACAAATCGATATCTTCAGGAAGCATGTTCTTTTTTGCCAAAAGACCTTTCACAGCTTCAACGGCCATGTCACTCGTACCCAATCCTTCCCCTTTCAAAATATGACGCTCAGATATCCCTGTACGAGATTTGATCCACTCGTCATTGGTATCCACCATTCTCTCCAGGTCGGCATTGGTCAACAAATCTGCTGGCACATATCCTTGAATACCGGTAATTGCTGCTGTTATTTTCATTGCGTAACGTAAACTTAATATTAAAGGGGCGAAGGTAAACACAAAAGCCCTGCAATGCAGGGCTTATTTTTCACAATACAATGTGTACGACTTACGCGTTTTCTTTTTCCATCACCACTTTACCTTTGTAGTAAAGTTTTCCTTCATGCCAGTGTGCATGGTGGAACAAGTGAGGTTGACCAGTAGTTGGGCAAGTAGCTACATTAGGAGCTTCCAACTTGTAGTGTGTGCGACGCTTTGCTTGGCGCGTCTGCGAAATTCGGTGTTTGGGATGTGCCATCTTTTTCCGTTTTTATTCGTCATCCTCTTCCCAGTCTTCGATATCCTCTAACTGATCTGAGGGGTTTTCTAGTTTCATATTTTTAAGTGCGATCCATTTTGCATCCGAGTCATCTTCTGTTTCTAATTCACTCATCTTTGACATTACCACCGGATTGCAGTCCCCTTCATCATGGGTTCTGCGGGCTGGCAAGGACAAGTGAGCCAATTCAAACAAACGTTGTCGAATGTCAATTTGGAACTCTTGCGGTCCAAATACCCAGATTTCATCTTCCTCACTTTCCGTGTGGTCTCCGTGTTTGATCACCCAATGATCGGTTCCTGTAACTGCAATTTCAATGGTTTCTCCGCAACGGTCACAAGGCCATTGCATACTACCATTCAAATCCATGGTTACCTCCATCATGGTTGATTTTTTCACTAGAGTTACCTCCACTTGAAAATCAGCATTTGTGATTTCTGAATATTCAAATTCTGCAAAGAACGCGTCTCCTAACTCAAACTCAAAAGTGTGGGTTCCTAATTTTAGACCGATGAACGGAATGATGTAAGGATGCTTCACCCTCATTGAGTTTTATGTTTAGAGGGGTGCAAAGATATGGAATTTTCAACAAAAAGACCTAAAATCAAAAAAAAATTAACACACTAGTGAAGTGTTTTAGAAATTTGCCCGATGAAAGGTGATGATTTAACAAAGATAGACCGTCTAATTCAACTTGCTTTGATAGAAGATATTGGTACTGGGGATCACACTTCCCTAGCGACCATCCCATCGGATCACACGGGTAGAGCTCGACTCATAATAAAAGAAGCGGGGATTTTGGCCGGTGTCGATGCTGCAATTCGCGTTGCATTTCATGTCAATCCTTTGCTGAAAATTGATGTTCTCATTCATGACGGTACTTGGGTGCAACCTGGAGATATTGCTTTTGTCATTTCAGGAAAAACGCAAGACATCACGATTGCAGAAAGATTGATGCTCAATATCATGCAGCGCATGAGCGGCATTGCAACGCACACCCACCGCATTCAAAGTAAAATCTCCCATACTGCTTGCAAACTATTGGACACTAGAAAAACAACGCCCAATTTTAGAGTTTTTGAAAAATGGGCAGTGAAAATCGGAGGCGGTGAAAATCATCGTTTTGGTTTATTCGATATGATACTAATCAAGGACAATCATGTTGATTTTGCCGGAAGCATGTCCAACGCGATTCAGAACGTTGTTACCTACTTGAACGAAAAACAAATTGAAATCCCAGTGGAAATTGAAGCCCGGAACATGCAGGATGTGCAGACCATCGTGGAAAGCAAAATCGCCTTCCGCAT
>CANHIV010000042.1 GCA_947460525.1 Flavobacteriales bacterium | reverse complement strand
TTTTTAAATCGCAATTGGGACGATGACCCAGAAGTGGATGTATACACGTTAACCAAGCCTTATTTCGAAGCAGCTGTTGGTATAGAGAATATCTTCAAAGTACTCCGATTGGACATGGTGTATCGCTTGAGTTACTTGGATCATCCCGATATTTTTAGATACGGTTTAAGAGCCAAGGTTCAGTTTAATTTTTAATATTTGCTCAATGAGATTATCCGCCAACAATATTGTCAAGAAATATGGAGCCCGTACTGTAGTAAATGGGGTTTCTTTTGATGTCAGTCAAGGAGAGATTGTTGGATTATTGGGTCCCAATGGAGCGGGTAAAACTACCAGCTTCTACATGGTGGTTGGTTTGGTGATTCCCGATCAAGGCAGCATTCAATTGGATGACAAGGTCATCACCAATGAACCGATGTACAAAAGAGCGCAGCTGGGTGTTGGATATTTGCCGCAAGAAGCCTCTGTATTTCGCACCTTATCTGTGGAGGACAACATCAAAGCTGTTTTAGAATTAACTCCGTTAAGTCCTGCCGAGCAGAAAGACAAATTGGAATCTCTACTGGAAGAATTTGGCTTGACCCATAGAAGGAAATACATCGGAAGTCACTTGTCAGGAGGAGAGCGCAGAAGAACTGAAATTGCGCGGGCTTTGGCCACCAACCCCAATTTTATATTGCTCGATGAGCCTTTTGCAGGTGTGGATCCCATTGCTGTAGAAGATATTCAGCGCATTGTTGAGCAATTGAAAACCAAGAATATTGGCATTCTGATTACCGATCACAATGTACAAGAAACCCTATCCATTACCGATCGTGCCTATTTATTGTACGACGGAAAAATCTTGAAATCAGGCACAGCAGAAGAACTCGCGGCCGATGAGCAAGTACGAAGGGTGTACTTGGGACAAAATTTCGAATTGAGAAGGAAATAAAAAAAGCCCCGTTATGACGGGGCTTTTTCATTCATTCATCTCACCTATTATTCAATGATCACCGATTTGGAAATTCTTCCATCTCTATTCGTAATCGTCACATAATACAAGCCAGACTCCCATGATGTGGTATTCACTACGTGCAAATCTGTTTGGATACCCGTTGCGACATATACCATTTTACCCATTACATCCACTACGCTGATGGACTCTATCGCCCCATTGGTGCGCAATGTAAATTGATCATTTGCGGGATTAGGATATAAATTCCATTGGTTGGTTTCCGTTTCAACGATTCCAACAACAGTGCCCAAGCACAAGCAGTCTACTGTAACCACATCGTTGGTAGTGGTTGAATCTCCATCATCACAAACGGCTCCTACAAAAAAGCAAGATCCATCCTCTGTGCTGGCATTGGCATCGTAATTACATGCAGTAACGTCGGTACAGCCGTAATTGGTTGTTGTACCTATGCAAGAGCAGTCGACAGTGATAACATCATCAAATGTCAACGCGTTGGCATCATCGCAACTCGCGCCTGGTACTATACAAGTTCCATCGTCCGTATTGGCAACAAGATTATAATTACAAGCAGTAGAATCAATGCATCCGTAAATCATCAATGGCATGCCATTGCACAAACAATTGTTGTCAATGATGTCCACAGTTGTGGTGCTGTCGCCATCATCGCAACCACCACCTGGGTATACGCAAGTTCCATTGTCGACATTGGACAAAGCATTGAAATTACATGCCAATGGATCTGTGCAACCAAAGTTGGGCACTACGCCGGTACAAACGCAATCCGCATTGTAGGTATCGTTGATTGAATTGACATTTCCGTCATCACAAACGAATCCTGGAAATCCACAATTGTTATCATTCACCGTTGCCTCAGGGTTGTAGTTACAAGCCGTAGAATCCATACACCCGAGAATCACAATGTTGTAAGTGTTGGGCGTCAATTCTTGAAGTACAACATTTGTATTGATAAATGCTGGTCCACCATCTGGCACACGTGATTGAGTCAAATCAATACCCGCTTGCTGAGCAGTTTCATCAAATTGAATATAACCAGGAATCATGGTATCCAATCCCAATCCTGTGATCAAGTTAGTAGCTGTTGCATCTGCAGTTCCATATACCATGGCATCCATCAAGTTGTTCGGAGTAGGTGCTGTGCCATTGGGGAAATCTGAGGCGCTTCCAATATAAATAGCCACGGCATCCGCTCCATTTTGAATGGTCGCATTGTTAATGACAATGTCTGATGACACCACACCAGCATTTCCAATCATGAAGAAACCATTGGCGTCAGTTGTATAGCCATCAAGGTCAAATGCGGCGTAACTCACCCCACTTGTTCCATCAAAAAGAACCACAGTCAACCCATCCAAAGTAATATTGGACTCTCCATAGAATTCAATAAATTCAGCAGCATCAGGTCCACCAGGATTGTCCGCATTCAATTCATTGATGACAATATTGTTGATTGTTATTACAGCAATAGAGATGGGCGCATTGGTCCAAGTAGAACACGTTGTTGCACTTACAGTGCTGATGGGAGCACCAACGGCAGGTGAAGTAAGTACACCCTCGTAGGACAAGCCATACACCAGGTAATTGCCATTGCTCAAGGTATTAAAATCAAAATCTGCAGCAATCCATTGGATAAAATTGCTTGCATTATCTGTCAATGCATACAAATAAGTATCCGTCAATGAAGTTGAAGTATTTGTCAAATTGATGACATCTGCAACACCATCTGCAGCCACTGTTACTTGATTACCTGCGTCAGAATTGAGCGTACTAGGAGAACAACCCGAACAAAGATTTACGGTCAATGTCAACCAAGTAGCCGCGTGCTCGGAACAAATATCAGAGGTAATTGATGAATACAAATTGCCCACTGCTGCTGATCCTGGAAGGATTGTTCCTGTATATGACATGGCATGCACTTGATAAATTCCAGCAGCCCAACCCGTAAAATTGAAGTTGGTATTGTAGGTAGTATCAATAATCAATCCGTTGGCATCTGTTACAATAAATAGATTTTGTCCTGTAGCATTGGTGACATACCATGAATTGACACCCAATTCAAAATCACAACTCACCCATGCTGTTGTACTGTCACTCCAATTGATAGTACCCGCGTTGCAAGGAGGTTGGTTCCATGTTCCGGGAGTTAACGTTTGTAACACATAAGCACCCAAGTTAAACGGAGCGCCTCCATCAGGAATGCGAGATTGGGTAAGGTCAGTGCCGTTGGTTTGAGCTGTTTCATCAAACTGCGTATAACCAGGATACAAGACATCCAATGTCAATCCAGTAATCAAATTGTTGGCAGCTGCATCATTGGTTCCATATACTTGGGCGTCCATCAAATTGTTTCCTGTTGTAGCCGAACCATTTGGAAAATCGGCTGCATTGCCCACATATATTGCAACTGCATCGGCACCATTCTGGAAAGTTCCATTGGCAAAAATCAAATCGACGTTGGCCGCATTGGCATTTCCAAGAACGAAAAATCCGAAACCATCTGTGCTGTATCCATCCAAATCATAGGCAGCGTAACTATTGCCCGATGCACCATCAAAAAATACTGCCACCAACCCATTCAATGATGCATTGGGTGCTCCATAAAGTTCTATGAATTCAGCAGTGTCTTGTCCACCTGGATTGTCAGCGTTGATCTCATTGATAACAACAGAATTGATTTGAATAACATTCATCAAAACGCCATTGACTGAAATTTCCCCGCAAGTTGTACCTGTGATGGTTTGAATGCTATCTGCGTTGGTCAAATCACCCTCATAAGAAATACCATAAACCATATAACTACCAACTGGCAAAGAATTAAAATCATAGGCAGCATCTACCGTTGAGATGATACCCCCGTTCAAATCCGATAACAAATACGCATAATTGGCGGTTGTAGAAGTAGAAGAATTGGCCAATGTCAAATAATCCGAAATAGCATTAGAAACTATTGAGATGTTTCCAGCATTGCCATTTATTGTAATTGTTGCACCATTGCATCCAGCACACTGATTGATGCTCACTGTAAGTGCGTTGCTTGAAAAGCTATAACAAGGCGAAGCAATTACCCCTGATGCCAAATTTCCAATGATGATTGAATTAGAATCCAAATCTCCTGAATAAGAAAATCCTTGTACCGAATAAGTGCCTACAGAAAGACCATTAAAATCAAAAGCATTGACTGTTGTACCTACAATTGCATTGTTGGCATCTGAAACAACATAAAAATACTGTCCAACTGTGCTTGTTGTGGCCAATTCAACCACCGCAGAGGTATTGTTACAAAAAGACAACGTTGAAATGGAAGATACTACTCCACCAGCGCAAGGAGGCTGGTTCCATGTTCCCGGAGTCAATGCTTGTAGAACATATGCCCCCAAATTGAAAGCAGTTCCACCGTCAGGAATGCGTGACTGCGTCAAATCCGTACCTGCAGTTTGAGCAGTTTCATCAAACTGGGTATACCCAGGATACAAAATATCCAAGGTCAAACCCGTTATTAAATTGGTAGCAGCCGCATCATTGGTGCCATACACCTGTGCATCCAAAAGATTTACTCCTGTAGGTGCAGTGCCATTGGGGAAGTCCAAGGCGTCAGCTTGATACAAGGCAACAGCATCTCCTCCATTTTGGAAAATACCGTTATTAAAAATGAAATCTACATTGGTTGTCAATGCATTTCCAAGGACAAAAAATCCTTGATTGTCGCAGGCATATCCATCCAAATCGATGGCATTGTAGCTCAATCCAGATGCGCCATCAAAAAATACGACGACCATACTGTCAAGGCTCGTATTGGGCAAACTGAAAAGTTCTATAAATTCTCTGGTATCCTGTCCGCCAGGATTGTCGGCATTGATCTCATTGATAACCACTGGGCTCTGTGCCTGGGCTATCAATATGCAAATCCATGCCGCAAGGGTCAAGATTCTTTTTATCATTTTTAATTTTGGTTTTGGTTTCACAAGTTTAGACGATAAAACTCTAAAAAAGGTTGAGCCGAAATAAAAAAAAGGGAGCCAAGCTCCCTTTCAAATGATTTCAATTCCTTTATTTCACAACCTTCAATGTCGCTTTGTGGCTATCTGAAGATATCAAATACATGCCTGTTGGGTATGGCGTTAAATCAACCACCATGCTGTTGCCGCTATTGTCGGCATACTGCTGAATCAAAGAACCGGATAAGGTCCATACTTTAATAACACCCAATTGAACATCTGAAGCCACCCAGAACTTCCCATCCATCAATTCTCTGCAAGACCAATTCAGATTGGGTATTGTGCTTACTCCAACTGTTCCTCCGTTGGTGGTTCCAGGTGTTGGCACTTGCGCCACAAACAAGGAGAATGTGTTGGCTGCGCCTCCGTCTGGCACTCGAGACAATGATTCTGTATTGTTGGCTGCTCCTTCATTGGCTTGCAATTGGCCGGGACCAAAAGCCGCAATCAATTCAGCATCGTCTGGATCTCCTGTTCCGTATACCAAAGCATCCACCAAACCAACTGATGTTGGCGCTGTACCGTCCGGAAAATCCGCCGCATTGGCTTGGTATAAAGCTATCGCATCAGCACCATTCTGAATGGCGTTGTTGTTGACTTCAAAATTCATGTTGACATTGGGAACATAAGAAGAGCCCACGACAAAAAATCCAGATGCTGGAATCGTCTGTCCTGTCAAGTCCACCGTGCGGTACGATGCATTATTGGCATCTCCTCCATTGAACAAAACAAGAATATATCCATCCAACGATAGATTGGGTGCGCCCACCAATTCAACAAACTCCAATGTGTCTGAACCCACTTGGTCAGCATCTACCTCATTGATCAAAACCTCTTGGGATTGCATTTGAAATGCACCCATCATAGCGAAAAGAAATAAAATTTTCTTCATGTGATTTTTTTTTCAAAAGTATTACAAATGTCTAATTCTCCACTCCTTTGGATAATGGTTGCTCCATCTATTTTGCACGCCTTTGACCCATGTCAAATCACGTCCTTTCCATTGGGCAATGGCCCAACCAGTGGAAACATTCTCCTCCATGCGCAAATCCTCTCCGCGCAACAAGCTCAAGGCTTGCTCGTCCGTAACCGAAACCCTTTCACAATTTGATGACGCCAAATCACTGCGCAACACGCCGACATGCGGAATAAATTTCTTCACCCATTGACCCAAGGGCACCCCCAACTGACGAATATTCAAAGCCTGCCATTCTGAGAAATTACCCAGAAAATAAGACACTTCGTTGTGCGCATTGCGCAACATTGGAATTCCTGTTACCGAAAGAAAAGCTTCCACCTCGCCACTTTCTTTTTTGGGCAATGGCATCCAATCCACTTTTTGCACTCCTCCTTTAAAGCGTTTCTTTTCACGGCTGTCGCTTGATTTCTTCTCCCAAATTGCACAGAAAAAACCTTCGCCCTTTCCCTCGTGGGGCAAGAAACGCCATGCCGTAAATCCATCCTCTTCAACTCTTCTTGCCTGCTGCGGCATATTCACGTCAGAAATGCTGAACCACTTGTCTGATTCAACCATAGCAGCACATTGCATCTCATTTTCTTCTCGATTAAACGTACAAGTTGAGTAAATTAAAATTCCACCTGGACGCAACAAACGATAGGCTTCCTGAATCAATTCAGATTGTATTCCAGAACAATTTTTAACCCCCTCCAAACTCCACTCTTTTCTAGCACCCGGGTCTTTTCTGAACATCCCTTCTCCACTGCAAGGCGCATCTAAGACGATGCAATCAAATGTTTCAGAGTAAGGAATTTCTTTCACTTGGTTCTGGATAACAATGCTCCTAGGGTCAGACCATTTGCAGAGGTTTTCTTGTAGTATAAAATTCCTTCTGCCTACAATCTCATTGCTGATCAAAATCGCATCATCATCCATTGCGCTTAGCACGAGCAAAGACTTCCCACCGGGTGCCGCGCAGGTATCAAGGATCTTTTTAAATGAACGACTTTGGTTGAGTTGATGGAAGATGGCTCCAATCACCATCGAGCTGGACTCCTGCGGATAGTATTCGCCCAAATGAAATCTTGGATCCGTTGTAAAAACAGGACGATGTCCAAGGTATACCGCACCAGGACAATAAGGAATTACTTCTTCATCTTCCCAGAGCGCTGCAGCCTCCCGCTTTCTCACCGATACAGCCGGGGGTAAATTGAGCGCTGCCAACAACGCCGCTGACTCATCGCCAAATTGTTCTTGTACCCGACGAACAAACGCTTCGGGAAAATTATCTTCTGTCATTATTCGTCTTTTTTTCTACCCCTTAAAAATGCAGGTGGTTGTATTTTAAGTCTAGGCTTTAACCTGGATTTTGCGTCCTTGCCTTCCCCTCTTTCTCGCACAAATTCTATGGGATTCAT
>CANHIV010000041.1 GCA_947460525.1 Flavobacteriales bacterium | reverse complement strand
TGTGCACAAGTCACCAGGAGTAAGGTTTTCAGAACCGCCCCAGTTGTCATGTGAATACTTGAACTCATAGCTGCCTTCTTGCAATTCAACTGTAATGTCCCAGATGTTGTCGCCGTTGCCGTCTGACATTGGAGCACAGTTGCCGCACCAGTTGTTGAAAGTTCCATTCAATTCAGGTGTCGTGAAACCTGTTGCTTGGCTCATGTTCACTTGGAAAGTTACGGTATGGCTAGCAGGGGTGGTTTGACAAGAAGTACAACTTCCGAAACATACAATATCAAGAGTAGAATCCTGTGATACCACCAAAGAGCGATTGGTAAATCCGAAGTTGGTCACAGTGCAACTGCTACCTGCGATCAAGTTTTCCTGACCAGCCCATGCGTCATAGGAGTATTTGAATTCATACGTACCTTGGTTTAACGTTATCGTTAATTCCCAGATATTGTCGCCATTCACGTCACTCATTTGAGCACAATTGCCGCACCAGTTGTTAAATGAACCATTTACCTCAGGTGTTGTGAATCCAGTTTGTTGGTTCATGTCAACTCTAAAAGTAATATTGTGTGTAACTGGCAAAACGCCGCAAGCATCACATTTTCCGTAAACATCATTTTGGATCGTTCCTGCGGGTGCCAATCTGTTGGCATAGTTGGCGAAGTCTGTAACTGGAGCACAAGTAGCGCCATTCTGCATGTCGTCAACAAGGTTCTCTTGAGATGCCCAGTTGTCCACCATGTATTTGTACTCAACATCGCCCAAGGGCAATAACAAAGAAACATTGTAAATGCCATTGGCATCTGCGTCAGTTAAATGATTGTACGTGTCAGCCGCACACCAGCCGCACCATGGGCCTGTGATATAAACATCAGTGAAAGCGCCAGCACAAGTCATGTCTACATTGAATTCCGTAGTGTACAAACAACTGTTGTCATCAATGTTCGCAGTGCTGTTGAAGTTGGCTGCGTTGTTATCGGTACATCCGTAAACGTCAACAACGATAGGAGCGCAAGAGGTGCAAGAACCGAAACAAACAGGGCTTAAAACTGAATCGCTCTCAACAATCAAAAGGCGATTGGTGAATCCACCATTGGTGGTTGTACACTCATCTCCCTCCGTCAAAGCCTCAGAGCCTGCCCATGCGTCGTAGGAATATTTGAACTCATATGCACCAGCTTGCAAAGGAATGGTAATGTTCCAAATTCCATCGGCATTGGCATCGCTCATCGCTGCGCAGTTGCCACACCAGTTGTTGAACGTTCCGTTTACTTCCGGGATATTGAACCCTGAAGTAGTGGACATGTCCAATTGGAAAGTTACATTGTACATGGTAGGCATGAGATCGCAAGAGGTGCAAGACTCCCAACAAACCACATCGATTACTTGTCCGCTGTTTCCTACGGTCAAGCTTCTATTGGTATATCCAAAGTTGGTAACGGTGCATGACATTCCTGCTATCAAATTCTCTTGAATATTCCAATTGTCAGCGGCAAATTTGTACTCATAGGTACCCGGTGCCAATTGCAAAGTAGTTTCATAAATGCCATCTGAATTGGCATCTGAAAGTGGTGTAGCTACACCGCTCCATCCATTGAACGTTCCATTCAATGTTGGGGTAGTATAAGCGCTCACGACATTGTTCATGTCCACCTGAAAAGTCACAGGATAGACATTCGAGCAAGAAGAACATGCTCCCCAACAAACCACAGGAAGTACAACGTCTCCACTAACAGTAAGTGAGCGATTGGTATAGCCAAAATTGGTGACCGTACAAGCTGAACCTGGAGTTAGATTTTCTTGTTGATTCCAGCCGTCGGCAGTGAATTTGTATTCATAAGTTCCAGCTGGTAAATCAATAACCATTTCCCAGATATTGTCCGAATTGGCATCGGTCATGTTGGCGCATGCGCCACACCAGTTGTTGAAAGAGCCATTTACATTGGCTACTGAGAAGCCGCTTACGTTGCTCATGTCTACTTGGAAAGTTACATTGTAGGCCAAAGAGGCAAAGCAACTGAACAGCAACCCAGATAAAATAATCGCAATTTTTTTCATAGGATGAATTTCTAATTAGTTTTGCCACGAAGATAGCTAATTGTATCGTTTACAAAAAGTGCTTCTCAACCAAAACAACGCATATTAACAATGGCAAAGAGCAAGGAACCCAAAAAGGATTTGTACACCATCCCGATAGATGGATTTTTTCAATCCGCCTTTTCTGTGGACTGTGTAATTTTTGGCTACCATGAAAAGGAGTTGAAGGTACTGCTGATTCAACGCGGTACTTCTCCTTATGAAGGAGATTGGGCCTTGCCGGGTGATTTGGTTTATCCGCATGAAGATTTGGATACAGCCGCTGATCGTGTTTTGATGGAACTCACCCAATTGGAAGATATGTCGATGCTGCAAGTGAAAACTTTTGGTAAAGTAGATCGTCACCCTTTGGGTCGGGTTATAACCGTTGCCTATTTTGCTTTGGTTGAATTGCAAGAGATTTCCCCAATGGCTTCGAGCTGGGCCAATGACATCAAATGGCACAGTGTAAAGCGAATTCCAAAGTTGGCATTTGACCACAAGGATATTTTAATGGAGTGTTTGGATGCGTTGCGCAGCTTAATCAAACGTGAACCGTTGTGGACACGCGTGCTTCCTAAAAAGTTTACGCTAACAGAACTGCAAGAGGTTTTTGAAACAGTTTTGGTGAAAAAATATGACAAAGGAAATTTCAGAAAAAAGGTCAATGGAATGAAATTTTTAAAGCGATTGGAAGAGTCCCAAATCAATGTTCGGCATCGCCCCTCTACATTGTACAAGTTTGATCAAAAATTATTTTTGCAGTACCGCGAGAGTGGCTCTGTGGTAGAGTTCTAAGTAACAAAAAAGGCCGGATGAACCGGCCTTTTTTATTCTGAACATCTATTATTCTACCACAAATGTTTGGGTTTGTGTAGCCTCTCCTTCTTTTTCAATCGAGATGAAATAAAGGCCACTTTCCAAGGCTGACAAACCAATTTGCAATACGTTTCCAGTTGCGTTGTACATGCCAATGGATTGTCCAAGCATATTGCGCACAACAATTTTCTGACCCGCATTGATGCCTGTAATGTTCAATTCATTTTGTGCTGGGTTAGGATAGATGCCAAAGGAATTTTTAGCGGCATTGCCTACACCAGTAATACAAGCTTCGCATGACTGCCAGCAAACATTGGCCAGCGTTGTATTTTCAGTTACAGTTATGGTTCTGTTGGTGAAACCATTCTCGGTAAAGGTGCAATTTCCACCTACAGGCAATTCTTCTTGCCCGGTCCAGTTGTCGTATGAAAATTTGTAGGTGTAAACTCCAGGATCTAGTGGTACGGTAATGCTCCAAATACCATCGTTTTCTGGGTCTGACATGGCAGCACAACTTCCACACCAGTTGTTGAATGTTCCATTCAATTCAGGAGTGGTAAATGATACAGGAGCTTGCGACATGTCGACGTTGAAGGTCACATTGTATGGGCCATTGCCTTGTCCACAAGGACTGCAGCTTCCCCAACAAACTACTGGTAAAATGGTGTCTTGGGTTGCGTCAATAAAACGGTTGGTAAATTGACCTGCAGTAACGGTACATGAACTTCCAGCTACTAAATTTTCTTGTGTAGTCCAGTTATCTGCAGAGAATTTGAATTCGTAAGGACCTTCTGGGACACTAACGGTTATCTGCCAAACATTATCCCCATCTGCATCGGTCATAGCTGTGCAGTTACCGCACCAACCATTAAATGTACCATTTACTTCGGGAGTTGTAAAACCAGTTTGACCATTCATGTCCAATTGGAAGGTAACATCATATACACTTGGCGTTGACGCACAATCGGTGCAAGATCCCCAACATACCACTGGTAAAGTAGCATCTGCGGTTACGCTCAATGTTCTATTGGTAAAGCCAAAATTGGTCACTGTACAGGGTGTGCCTTGCAACAAGGTCTCCTGGCTTCCCCATGCATCAGCAGAAAATTTGTACTCATAGCTTCCTGCCTGCAGCGGAATGGTTAATGTCCAAATGCCATCATTCTCAGGATCTGACATGGGGGCGCAACTGCCACACCAATTGTTGAAAGATCCATTTACTTCTGGTGTTGTAAAACCAGTTTGCTGATTCATGTCAACCTGAAAGGTGACATTGTAGGTCTGAGCGACCATTGCGCTGCTCATCAAAAAGGCAGCAAGCAAATAAAAGTACTTCATACAGATTTTGTTTTTGCTAATATATACTAATTGTTATTTTTACAAAAAGTATTTGTTTAAACTAAATTTATTGTTTCTTTACCAAATGTCTAAAACAATTTCCGGCATATCAAGGATTGTTGCAACGGTGTTAATATTTAGCATCTGTTCTGTATTTGCTTCGATAGGGCAAGTTCGCCATGTTGAAGTGAAGAAAAATGCCAATCAAGAATTCCGCATGTACGTGGATCAACAAGAGTTCTATGTGAAGGGTGTTGGCGGAAGTGATTTTTTGGATGTGGCGGTAAAAATTGGTGCCAATACCATTAGAACTTGGAGCACGGACAACGCCAAGCAAGTGTTGGATGAAGCGCACAAACATGGTCTAATGGTGATGATGGGCATGTGGGTCCAGCACGAGCGACATGGCTTCGATTATGATGACGAAGCAAAAGTCAAAAACCAATTGGAGCAATTCAGGAAAGTAGTGATGGAAATCAAAGATCATCCAGCATTACTCTTGTGGGGCGTGGGCAACGAAGTCGACCTTTTTTATTCCAATACCAAAGTTTGGAATGCAGTACAGGACATTGCCAAAATGATTCATGAGTTGGATCCGCATCACCCCACGACAACAGTAACTGCAGGCCTAGATCCTTTAGAAGTGGACCTCATTATGCGAAATGCGCCGGATATCGATATTTATTCAGTTAACACTTATGGTGGAATTGGCGATGTTAGAAAGAACATTGGAAACTATGGATGGACCGGACCGTATTTGATTACAGAGTGGGGGCCTAATGGTCATTGGGAAGTAAGCAAGACGCAATGGGGAGCGCCAATTGAACAGACGAGTTCTGAGAAAGCCATCGTTTACAAGAATCGCTATGAAAAGGAAATCTTGGGTGATGCGCAGCATTGCATGGGCTCCTTTGTGTTTCTTTGGGGACACAAACAAGAAACCACATCCACGTGGTATGGTCTTTTTGATCCTTCAGGAAAAACATCGCAATCTGTTGAAGTCTTGCATGACCAATGGTCACCTTCAACAAGAAGCGGCTATACACCGGTTGTGGATGGAATTTCTCTTAATGAATTAACAGCCATTCAATCACCTGCCGTTTGGACTGACGATGATGTTGTGGTGAAATTCAATTGGAGGGATTTTGACAATGACACCAAAAAGGTTGTTTGGAATGTTGTCCCAGAGAGCAATGATATCAAAGCGGGTGGAGATGCGGAATCTGCGCCAATGTCGGTTCAGGGTATTTGGAAAAAGCGTTCGGCTCATGAAGCTACTTTCCGCGCGCCGCATATCCCAGGGGCTTACAGGGTATTTGTCCAAGTGAATGATGACAAAGGGAATTATGCTTATGCCAACATCCCTTTTTTGGTGAAAGAGAGAACTGCGGACATGCCGCTGCCACGTTGGATCAATGTTAAAACATGGAAAGATGAAAATTGGAAAGAGTAATTGGAGAATAGGACTCTGCTTGGCCATGTGTTTTTGCAGCTTCCAATCGATAGCACAAGAAACGGATTCTTTGATCCAACGTTGGGGGATTTTTCCCAAATCAGAACCCAAAGGAACCAAGAATATTCAAGTCAACGGATTTTATAGGTTCTATTCGACGTATACCGTTCAGAACTTGCCTTACCCACTTACCTCAGCTGTGGGTGATGTCGTCAAACAAAAATCTTTGTTCATCGGTGATGACGCCCAGTTGCCCAACTTGTTATTGAATGTCTCTGGAAATTTGAAGGATGGATCATCATGGGGAATGGACATTCGCATGTTCCAATTTTTAAATGGGCAAATAGGGACCTCCTACGGAACCCAAGTAGCGGACAGCCTTCGTCCCAGTATTCAAAATCCGCTATCATCCAATACACTCGGAAAGAATTTGGGAACCATGTTGGGCATGACCTTGTATGGCAACTTTAAAACCAAATGGGGAAGTTGGTCTACGCGTTTGGGTGGAATTCAATGGGTCGCTATTTCTGATCTCACCATGTCTTCTTTTAAAGGTTACAATCGTTTTATGTTGTTTGAAAGAAATCCATGGGATCCTTTGGGAAGAAATATCATGGGGCGTTATGAGCAATATTTTGACCAAGGCTCCATCGATCAAGACAACCGTTGGGGAAATCGTGCATTTCAAGGTGCAGTTGTTGAAGCGCAATTGCCCAAAGCCGTTTCTTTGATGCTGTTGGCAGGAAAGACTGAATTGAATGGTGGTTTTGTAGCAACACCCAATTATTCATGGGGCGGAAAAATCAAGAAGGATTTTACATGGGGCAGCACTTCACTGAACACTTTGAACGCCCGCAACTTTACAGACAGTCTGGCTCGCGTTGCTTTTGGATCATACGTAATCACCAATGAGTGGTTGATCAAATGGCGGGGGCATCAATTCAAGTCAGAATGGGGCATGGGCAAATACTACAGTCCAGAGCACAACAGAGGTTGGGGTGAATTGGTACAATTGAAATGGAGTTCGCCCACCTACAAGAATGGAATTTCATACGAATGGACTGCCTATCGCATTAGCCCAAAAGTGGTCAACAATGTTGGGTTGTATTGGAATACATCCATCAGAGAATATTCTGTGAATGATATCCCAGCAGGTTCGGTCGGAAGTGCTTCATTGTTGCAACCTTTTGCATCTTCAATGACGCGATTGGGTCAAATGACCAACAACAGACAAGGACTTAATTTTAATTTTCAATGGACCAAGAAGAATTGGCATTGGAGTGGCGGCGTAGGTTCATCTAAAGAAATAGAGCGGGTTTCGAATCAAATCACCTTGGGTCATCCAGTGAATCAGTTGGTCCGCTCTCGCATGTGGAGATGGAATTTCCCAAGTCAGGTTGGGCCATACAATCGTTACTCTGATATTTATCGCGATGTGTACCAAACCATCAACCTCTCTGATGATTCATCAGGTGTTGTTGTTCATGACAAATTCTTTAACAACGCGGAACTACAGGTGAAATACAGCGAAATGTTCTTGGATCGACCCGTATACGTTTTTGGATTGTTTCAAGCGCAGTCTGCTTCTAGAGCTTGGTCGCCTATCGTAATTACCACCGAGGAAGCTTATGTGCGCCAATACAGTTCTGAGTTAGAGGTTTATTATGCG
>CANHIV010000040.1 GCA_947460525.1 Flavobacteriales bacterium | reverse complement strand
TGAAGAACAACCTGGCGTGGATGGAGACAGTCTTCAGAATCCCGAAGAATGGCAGATTATTCAAAAACACATCGAAGCCAAGCAAATGCATCTTGCGGGCGATATTGCGGTGATTAGTCCCTATCGTGCTCAGGTAAGTTGGGTGCAGAATGACATGTCAGATGCACACAGATGGACGGTGAATACCATCGATTCGTTTCAAGGCCAAGAAGAGGATGTAGTGTACATCAGTTTGGTGCGGAGCAATGAGCAAAGTGAAATTGGATTTTTAAAAGATTACCGACGGATGAATGTGGCCATGACGCGAGCACGTAAGGGCTTGGTAATTGTTGGGGATAGTGCTACTCTGGCCAAGGATTCATTTTATTCTAAAATGATTGAGATGATAGAGCAGAGAGGGGGGTATCTTTCAGCTTGGGAAATATTATATTCGTGATATGAAAAATGTATGGATTTTATTTTTTGCATTGATAGCAGTGTCATGTGACAAGTGCAAAGACGAACCCACCAATTCACCTGTCGATGAGGGACCAATGCTTGTTGTAAAATTTGTGATGGACCCCAATCAAGCTCGATTGGACAATTTGGGACAACCCAGTACTTTGCCCGCTGGTCATGCGGCTGTGAGTCCTGACTTTAATTCCTTGAGTGCGCATTATTTCGAATTGGCATCTACGATTTACACACCACTGGGAGAGGGTGAGGTTATATACATGGGACCTGAAACCATGGCAGGTGGAACAAAGGCCATCGATTTTGATAAGGCCAAAATCGTTGCACCGGGTGAGGTGTTTTTGCGTATTCCATTGAAAGAAATTACACCGGGGACGTATTACTATCCTCGGATTTCATTGTTGTACCAGAACTACAACATTCCTTTTTTGCAACAGGGAATGGATTTGAATGGGACGATTGCCAGTTTTGTCGGATACAATACTTATATTTCTGATTATACCATCAATACCCAAAGCTTGACTGTAAATGACGATCAATTGCAAGGATATTGGGGTTTTGAAACAAGCGTCTTTGGACAACCCTACACGACCAGTGGGCAAGCACCTGCCGGAGCCACCACCGTTCCCAATCCATTGTTTGCTACTTCCCCCATTCCACAAGGTTCATGCGTAGTGACCGGTGTATTTGATCAACCTTTGGTCGTTACAGGAAATGAAACACAAGACATTCATTTGACCATCTCATTCTCCAATAACCAAAGTTTTGAATGGATTGATGTAAACGCGGATGGCAAGTGGGAACCTGCAGCAGGAGAAAATGTTGTAGACATGGGCATAAGAGGCATGTTGCCGATGGTAGAATACTAAGACTCTTCGGTCCATTCATCAAATTCTTCTTCGCTGTTTTTTTTCACCTGCACTTTTACAGCATTGCTTTGTCCAAACAACACTTGGACGATACTGATAAAGATGGAAAGCCAAAGTGCTGACCAAAAACTGCGAATCCCAAATTCAGGTACAATCTCAGAGGCCAGCATCAAAATGAGCGCGTTGATCACCAATATGAACAAGCCAAAGGTGAAGATGGTAGCGGGAATGGTCAATACCAAAAGCAAGGGTTTCACGAAACGATTCAAGAGCATCAACACAATTGCTGTTATCAGAGCATAAAAGGTAGATTCAAATTGAATTCCATCCATCCAAGCATCACCCACCAATAAGGTCAAGCTAAGCAACATGAACTGAAAGCTAAGTTTCCAAAAATTTACTGACATGCTTCAAAAGTAGTCAGGTCTTTTCTATATTTTTGCATCCAAAATCTAAACAATGAAATTTTTTATCGACACAGCGAATTTGGATCAAATTCGCGAAGCCAAAGACCTAGGGATTTTGGACGGAGTAACCACCAATCCTAGCTTAATGGCCAAAGAGGGCATCACAGGTACAGACCGAGTAATGAAGCACTATGTAGACATTTGCGAGATTGTAGAAGAAGGTGATGTTAGCGCTGAAGTAATTTCAACAGATTTTGAAGGCATGATCAGAGAGGGTGAAGCTTTGGCGGCTTTGCATCCCAATATTGTTGTAAAAGTCCCCATGATCAAGGATGGCATCAAGGCCATTCGTTATTTCACAGACAAGGGAATCAAAACCAATTGTACATTGGTATTTTCGGCTGGACAAGCCTTGTTGGCAGCCAAAGCAGGTGCATCTTACGTTTCTCCTTTTGTGGGTCGTTTGGATGATATTTCAACCGACGGTATCGATTTGATTGATCAAATCAGAACCATCTATGACAACTACGGATTTCATACAGAAATTTTAGCAGCCAGTGTGCGTCATCCAATGCACATCATCCAATGCGCTGAGATTGGTGCGGATGTTATGACAGGGCCTTTGAGCGCAATCATGGCGTTGTTGAAGCACCCATTGACAGATTCTGGATTGGCCCAATTTTTAGCCGATCACAAGAAAGCTGCCGATTCAGCGAAATAATTTAAACGCGGTTTTTACAGTTCTGCGCGCAGTTCTGTTCACATTAGGTCGTTTGCAATTCACTACGGGCCGAACAATTTAGCGTTGTTCGGCCCGTTATTTTTACTACAAAATGCAAACGCTTATGAAACGTGGATGGATGGTGTTGATTTGGATTTGCCTCTTGGCGGGTGTCGCGCAAGCGCAGCGACCCTTTCAATTGCAGAGGGATCAACAAGCCTATGGAAAGGCTATGGAATTGTTTGAGCAAAATAAGTTTGCTCCGGCAAGGAAGCACTTTGAGGAATATCTTCAAACCTATTGCAAGATCAACACCTCGGTAGAATGCGCCAATGCAGAGTATTTCATTGCTCGATGTGCGTTGGAGCTCTACCACAAGGATGCTGAATACTTGATGGAGGTATTCATTCGTAACCATCCGGATTCTCCCAATAAAGAGCGGGCCTATTTCGAAATGGGTCTTTTCTATGGCAAAAAGAAAAGCGCCAATAAATGTTTGGAGTGGTTCAATAAGGTGGACTTGCGCAGTTTGCCAGCCAATGATCAAATTGTATTTCATTACTACAAGGCGGAATCTCTTTTGAGCAAAGGGGATAAGAAGAACGCGCGTGGTGAGTATTTTACAATCAAAGACAAAGACAGCCCGTATCGCAACTCTTCACTCTACATGTACAGTCACTTGGCATATGAGGATGGAGATTACACAGCTGCTTTGGAAGGATTCGAATTGTTAAAGACCAATCCATTGTTTCAAGATCGTGTGCCGATTTACATCGCTCAAATCTATTACTTGCAAAGACGCTATGATGATTTGATTGCATATAGCGAACAGATCTTAGAGGCAGCCAAAAGTTTAGATGAGGCCAAGGCCAACGAGATCAAGAAAATGGTGGGCGATGCTTACTTCAATCAAGAGTTGTATCCCGAGTCATTGCCATTTTTAACTGCTTATGCGGAAGCCAAAAACAAGGTCAACATGACACGTGAAGATCGATACAGGTTGGCCTATGCGTTGCAACGCAGTGAGCAATGGGATGCTGCTGTAGAATGGTACAATGCAGCCAAGAACAACGAAGAGTTATTGGGTCAATTGGCAGCCTACAATGAAGGGGTTTGCCAAATGAAATTGAACAACAAACGCGAGGCATGGAAAGCTTTTGGTGCAGCCAGAGACATGGAGTTTGATGCCGATCTTCAAGAGGATGCCATGTTTAATTTTGCCAAGATCGCATTTGAATTGTCATCTGATCCCTTTGATGATGCCATCACTTCTTTTGAGGAGTATTTGAAAAAATATCCAGACAGTCCTCGTCATGATGAGGCCTATCAGTTCTTGTTGAATGTCTACATGAAAACCAAGAACTATGAAAAGGCCTTGGCGTCATTGGACAAGATCAAGAAGAAGGACAATGTGATCAAAGCCGCATACCAGAATTTGAGTTTCAATCGTGCGGTGGAGTTGTATCAATCGAGAGAGTTTGATCGTGCATTGACATTTTTCCAGCAGGTCTATACCTATCCATTGGATGAAAGGGTAAATGCCAGTGCTCGTTTTTGGATGGCGGAAATTGCCTACCAAAAAAAGGATTTTGATTTTGCTTTCAAACTCTATCAGGCATTCTTGGATGAGCCCGGGGCGTATGAGACAGAATATTATGGCGCCGGTTACTACGGCCAAGGATATTGCAAATTTAAAAAGGCCAATGACGTTCAAGATTTGGATGAGGCCAAGAAGGATTATTTGAACGCTTTGCCGTATTTCAAAAAGTATTTGGAAGGAAATTGGGAAAGAGATCAACGCAAGAATTATGATGCGATTCTGCGTGTTGCGGATGTATACTTTGTGAACAAGATGTACGAAGAGGCGATTGTCTATTATGACAAAGTAGCAGATGATAGTCAAGGGAACAAAGATTATGCGATGTACCAAAAGGCATTGGCCTATGGTTACTTGAGTCAACCCGAAAAAAAATCATGGGTATTGAAATCGATGTTGAAGGAGCTGCCAGGTTCGAAGTATGAGGTTGATGCCATTTATGAATTGGCCAAATCTTATTTGATGGAGGATCGCTTGCAAGAATCGGTGGATTATTACAACTTGCTATTGACAGAACACAAGGGCAATGCTTATACCAAAAAGGCGTTGGTTGATCAGTGTTTGCTGTACGCCAAGCAAGGCAAGTTTGACGCGATGAAAACAGCCTGGAACAATCTCGTTCAACAATTTCCAAATGATGCAGTGTTGTTGGATGCCATTGCCATCGTTAAACCCGTTTTGATAGAAGATGTTGCTTTTCAAAATCAAATCAAGGGCATCAAGGTGTTGAATGTCTCCAGTGAGGATATAGAAGAGGAAGTTTATGCACGTGCTGCTGAATTGGGCTTCTCAGAGAATTGTGAAGCAGCGGTTCCGAAATTGCAACAGTACATTCAGCAGTTTCAACCCGCGTTGCATACCACAGAAGCCCATTACCTATTGGCCGAGTGTTTGTTTAAATCCAATGATCTGGACAAGGCATTGGATGCATACAACGTAGTCATAGCGCAGCCATTTGGTGAGTATACAGAAGATGCATTATTAACAGCGTCCACCATCAATTTCAATCGCAAGAATTGGGATATCGCAGCCCAGCACTATACTGAACTTGAACAAATCGCTGCATCCAAAAACAATGTCTTAGAAGCGCAAGTAGGTTTGATGCGTTGCTTCTACTACAAGAAGGATTTTGTCCATGCATTGGAATACGCCAATAAGGTGATTGACAACCAATCCATCCCTGACGACATCAAAAATACGGCCCACATGTGGAGAGGATTGATGCACGCAGAGCAGAAAAATTACAGTGCTGCACGCACGGATTGGGATGTGGTAATTGCCAAGGGCGGCAAACAAGGAGCGGAAGCCAAGTACCAACGTTGTTTGTCTTTTTACAATGAGGCTAACTTCACCCAAACCGAAACTGAGATTTATGAAATGGTGGATCAATTCGCAGGATTTGAAGAGGCCAAGAACAAGTCGTTCTTGCTATTGGTCGATGCCTACACAGGCATGGGGGATTTCTTCCAAGCCAAGGCTACGGTGGATGCTATCATGAGCAATGTAGAGGATGAGAAGGTGAAGCAAGAAGCCAATGCCAAGTTGGCGGTGATCATGGAAAAGGAAAACGCGGAGTTGGAAAAGCTGAAAGAGAAGCCAACCGAGGATATCATCAACATGAATGAAAATGGGGAGCCTGTGGCTCCTGTTCAACCAGAAAATCAAGGAGGGGAAAATGAATAAGTTGCGTTTAATGACCATCATCCTGAGCGTAGCGACATTGCATACAATGGCGCAACAGGATACCAGTATTACCCAAAGCGCACAGTTTGAGGGTGATTTGAAGATACGATTGCGCGATGCTGGAAAAATCAGTTCCAATCCTGCGATTATCGAGCAGAAGTCCAAAATGGACAAGATCAAATTTCAGTTCTTACCTACGGCATCGGTACAAGCGCCAGATCCTGAAAAGATTGCTGCAGCCAAGATCAATGTGGTGGATAAAGTATCCAATATTCAAAAAGGATACATTGTCGCAGGAATGGGCAATTACGTCACTCCTATGGTGGATGCGCATTACTCCTCAGGTCGCAATAGAAATGGTGATTGGGGGGTGAACTTGTATCACCTGAGCAGCAATGGTGGCGTTGTGCCAGATAGCAATGCCATTGGCAGTGGATACAGTGATTCAAGGGCCTCTGTATATGCTCGTTATTTTTTAAAGAATGCAAGTGTCCAAGCCACCGGCAATTACTGGAGAAATGTTTCCCGTTTCTATGGACAAACTTCGATGCCTACGCTCATGCCCATTGATAGTTTGTTATTGGAAAGATCGGGAGATCAACAGTTGTGGCAGACCGGTAATGGCAATGTGCGGTACGATAGCTTCTCAAGAGATTCTTCAGACATGAATTACCATGCCCGCCTGAACTACCAGCGTGGCTGGGGCAAGTACGGGGAGAAAGAGGTGGTATATGAATTTCAATCTAGCCTGGACAAGTTGGTGAAGACAGAGGTTTTTGCCATTGATTTTGGGGCGAAATGGAACAATTTTGAGAGCCAAGGATTCCGTTATGATGGTGTGGGCATGTTTGCACAAGAAGGCGATAGCGTTTTTAGAGCGCGCAAGCAGAACAATGCAGTTTTTCGAATTCAGCCCTCTGCGTATACTGTTTGGCGTGACTTGCGTGTGAAGGTGGGCATGGGTGTTTTCATTGAAAACAACAGTGAGAAACCCGCACATTTCTATCCGATGTTGGAAATGAAGTGGTCGATCTTGGATGGATTGTTTTTGCCTTATGCCGGTGTCAAGGGCGGAGTGGAGTTAAATACTTTCCATGCTTTAATGGAGCAAAATCCTTTTGTGGTTTCCAATCCTCGATTGCTCAATCGCAACAACAAGTTTGAAGCCTACGGCGGAATCAATGGCGTTATCTCATCGAAGATGGGCTATGAAGCGGGGGTAAATTGGAACATGTACGAGCACCAAGCGTTTTTTGTGAATGATGCTTCTGTA
Organism: Flavobacteriales bacterium; assembly: GCA_947460525.1. Classification (GTDB taxonomy): domain Bacteria; phylum Bacteroidota; class Bacteroidia; order Flavobacteriales_D; family Sanyastnellaceae; genus CAMCTV01. Next base: position 358 of record CANHIV010000040.1, on the reverse strand, counting down.
TCGTACGGAAATCGTTTTAATGTGTTGTATGACAACATGCGTCAATTGGATATCCATGGTCGTTTCTCCTACACAGAATCCAAGAAATGGGAAGCGGACATCTCGGCGCATTATTTTATCTATGATTTGGATAGTGCCCAATATGCTTGGAATATGCCCAATTGGAAGGCTACATTGCAAGGTGCATACTTTATCAATGATGCTTGGAAACTGGGTATGCAGGTGCATTACATCGGAGATCGATACGCTTATACCCAATATCCTTCGGATGATGTAAGCGAATTGACCCAGAATTGGGCTGGAGTGCCCGGTCAAGCGGTAAAACTGCGCGGTTTTATAGATGCCAATTTGCAAGTGC
>CANHIV010000039.1 GCA_947460525.1 Flavobacteriales bacterium | reverse complement strand
GTTACATGTCCCGAACCCAAGAGGGAGAGGCCTACCTCATCGCGGGCGTTTCTAAACGCCAAGTAGACGAAACCATTCACGTTAGAAAAGGGATGCTGACTACTTGTGATTTGGAGAACCCCCATTATCACTTTCATTTGTCGCGCGCTGTGGTCATCCCCAATGACAAGGTGGTTACAGGTCCTTTCTATTTAAAAGTTCGCAAAGTGCCCACTCCCCTTGCTTTGCCTTTTGGATTTTTTCCCAATAAAAAAGAAAGCACGAGCGGCATATTGTTACCTGGTTATGGCAATGGCGGGGAACGCGGTTTCTTTATTCAAAATTTGGGATATTATCATCCGGTCAATGCGTATTTGGACACCCGTATTTTATTTGACTTGTATACCCGTGGTTCTTGGAGTGTAAGAAACATTACCAACTACAAAAAACGCTACAAGTACTCTGGTAATTTCAATATCTCCCGAACGGTCAACAAATTGGGGTTTGTGGAATTGCCTTCATACTTCCAGCAGTCCACATTCAACATCCGATGGACCCATCAACAAGATCCAAAAGCACGTCCCGATCAACAATTCTCGGCCAACGTCAACTTGGGCTCCAGTCAGAATTTCAGAAACAACTTGAATGCTTCGCAACAAGACTACTTGTCCGGAACTTTCAACTCATCCGTGCAGTGGAACAAATCATTTCCGGGCAAGCCGTTCTCTTTGGCGCTATCCGCCAATCATTCACAGAACACCCAAACCCGAAAGATGCAGATCACATTGCCCTCTGCTACTTTCAATGTTCAACGTATCAACCTACTCAAGTCTGTCTTCCCTAAATCTCCCATCGGCGTTTCGGGAGTAATCAATGCGGAGAGCTTGTATGCCGGAGATGAGAGTGAATTCAAAGCGGATCAGTTGAATGCGCTTTGGAAAAAAGCTTCACACGGCATCCGCTACAACAGCACCGCTTCTACCTCATGGAAGTTGGGGCCGTTTGCTACCATCAACCCCAGTGCAAATATTACCGTCTATCAAGCGTTTCAAGAAGTTGCTCCTATGCTTCAAGGCGAAAGTCAACAATGGGCTTTGGATACAACGTCAAGAATGATTTTTGGACACAATTGGAACGCCAACTTAACCGCCAACTCTCGTATTTACGGCACTTGGGCGATGAAAAAACCAGGCTACCTCAAAGCTGTTCGCCACGTTATTCAACCTGCAGTGGGGATTTCTTACTCTCCTCAAAGAAACTATTCCTTGAACGGGCCCTATGGTGAAAATGGTGATTTTGTTGGATATACAGCATTTGACGCTGCGCGATTCCGTCCCAGCACGACCAAGGAATCCGCCAATATCAATTTGAGTGTCAATCAAAACTTGGAAGCCAAAATCCGAGAGAGCAAAGGCGGGAAAATCAGTTATAAAAAAGTAAAGTGGTTGGAGAGCTTTAAAACCTCAACGTCGTTTAATACAATGGCCGACTCATTGAACTGGAGCAATCTGCAGCTCAGCGCCTTTACAACGATTGGACAAAACTTCACGGTGAACTACAATTCAACACACAGTTTTTATGACCGTGACAGTTTGGGTCGCGAAATCAACCAATGGATTGGAAATTCGCAAAAGCTACCTACGCGTCTTGAGGGCGCGAACTTGGCGCTTGGATTGAGCTTGCGAGGGCAAGGTTCTAAAAAGAAAGAAGAAGACGCCAATCCACAGACCGCACAAAACAAAAGTCTGTTTGCCAACAACAATTCCGCCTCTTTGGCCAACAATGGACAAAACATTGATTTTAGCACCCCGTGGAATTTGAACATGAAGTACAACCTGCGTTACGCCAAGTATTGGGACGCACAACAGCAGCGTGATACGAGTGATTGGATTCAAGCGGTGACTTTGGTGGGTGATGTAACCATCCTGAAAAGATGGGCCGTTTCTGTCAACAGTGGCTACGATTTTAAATCAAAAGAATTTACACCATCCATCATTGGACTTCATTGGGACTTGCATTGCTGGGAATTTTCCTTCAACATGGTTCCCTTTGGGGAGCGCAAATCTTATTTTGCTCAGCTCAATGTCAAGGCATCCATTTTGCAAGATCTTAAATTGCAAAAGCGCGGCAGCCTAGGAACAGATCAGAATTATTGGGACTAACGACTTTCTACAAAACGCTCCTTAGTTCTAATCATCCACAATCCTAGAAAGGTAAGCGCCCCATTGACAATCAACAATTCAAAACCAAATTTGTACCCACCCAACATATCTGTGGCGTACTTATCCAAGATGAACGAAACAATGGGCGCTGTGAGCAACACCCAAACAACAAAGCGCGAATGGATTTGATATTTCGTCAAAATACCAAAAGCAAACAATCCCAAAAGCGGACCGTACGTATAGCCGGCAATATCAAACAACAAATCGATAATGCTCTTCTCATTGATGGCTCTGAATACAAAAACCAAAATCAAAAAGACAACTGCAAAAGTCAAATGAACCACTTTTCTAATTCTCATTTTGGCCTCTTCACCTCCTAACTCTTTGCGCTGAAAACCAATGATGTCGATACAAAACGAGGACGTCAAAGCCGTTATTGCACCATCTACTGATGGGAACAACGCAGATATTAAACCCAAAATAAATACAATGGACACCCATTGAGGGAATTGCCCCATGACAATTTCCGGAAACAAATTATCCGGCGCCAAAGTCAGGTGATGTTGCGCTGCGTACAGCGACAACAACCCGCCTAAAAACAGAAACAATGCATTGACCAATACCAATATGGATGCAAACCAAATCATGTTCTTTTGCGCGTCCTTCAACGAGCGAACACTGATGTTCTTTTGCATCATCTCTTGGTCCATCCCAGTCATGGTAATGGTAATAAACGCGCCTCCCAAGACTTGTTTCAAAAAGAACTTCTTGTGTAAAAAGTCCGTATTCCATAAATTGAACATGCCTCCATCTTTCATGTCGCTGATCAAAGTAGACCAATCATTGTTCATCAAAGATTTCAATGTGAATACACAAACCACCAATGCCAATAACATGAAAGTAGTTTGGAGGGTATCCGTCCAAACAATGGTCTTTACGCCACCCTTGAATGTGTAGACCAAAATCATCAATAAAACAATGCAACTGGTGACAGCAAAGGGGATATTCAAAGCATCAAACACAAACAGTTGAAGCACATTGATCACCAAGAACAACCGCACGGTGGCGCCTAGCGTTCTGGATAAAATAAAAAATCCTGCTCCCCATTGGTATGCCTCAAAACCCAGACGATACTCCAGATAACGATAGATGGAAGTCAAGTTGAGTCTGTAATACAGCGGCAGTAGAACATAGGCTACAACAAAATATCCTATAAAAAAACCCAGCACCACTTGAAAATAACTCCACCCCACAACGCCAACTGTTCCCGGTACAGAGATAAAAGTGACTCCCGACAAGGATGTGCCTATCATTCCAAAAGCCACAACATACCAAGGGGCACTTTGATTGGCTCTAAAAAAAGATTGATTGTCCGCTCCTTTAGAGGTCCAATAACTCACTCCCCAAAGCACCAAAAAATACACCACCAATAAAATTGAAATCCAAAAACTCATATCCTCATCATTTAAATTGTTGTTCAAAAACACCTCGCCAACCTTTCCACTCTCTAGCGTCACTCAAGGTCTCATTGTGCCAGATCATCCGCCAATCGCCTTTCCCTTCAATCTCCTTCATGGCCGATATAATTTCAGCCTTGGCCGTTGCTATGTCCCATCCTTTGTGACGCTTCATCGCCGAATCCATTCCCCAAAAAGGCACTATCTCCAAATCTGAAATGCGATCTTGTTGGTAATCATACCAACGAAAAGACCGTGAAGTTCCCGCTCTGTACCCCACCTCCTTGGCCATCCCCATGGTATAATCCCTTTGAATACCCAATGCTTCCAAAAGTCGATAGGTATCCGGCATCTGCATCCGTAAAAAATGCTGCCTGGATTCTTGGATGGGTCGACCTACTATCTCCTTCAAACGATTCACTTCAATTGCTGTTGCTTGCGCATACTCTTCCCAGGGATGGTAGCCCGGATGTATACCCACTGCGGTGTGCTTATCCAATTCTTGGATCAACATCTGCAATCCTTTACTTTGAAACGGCAACCCTATATTTTGTGGACCGAAATCGGCCAACAAAAAGAAAAATCTCGCTTTCCATTCGTGTAATTTCGCTTGGGACAAAACATAGGAATAGGTATCGAAGCGATCTTCACCTCCCATTAACGCACGACATCTTTCGGACAAGTTTCGAAAATCGAATTTTATTAAATCCTTCACCAATCCTCCAAGCGTGCGTTTCATTCCCTTGTGCAAAAAAGCATAGGCAGAATCCACATCAATGGTGAGTTCTTTTGCGCTGCGAAATGTATCTTCTATACCCAATCGCGCTATCCATTCAGCTCGCATTAAGTCAATGTACGCACAATTCAATCCGCTCCATTGCTGCTGAATAAATGCATCCGTGCATATCCTACCATGTTCGTCCAGGTTAGGATTCAAATATTCATCCACCCGCGCCAACAAATAAAATACGACTTCAAAAACATCGATTTCTGAAGACCTCAATAAAATATCATTTCCCCAGTCATTGGGTTGTTCTGTATAAAAAAAATCAAGCGAAGTCCAATCACGAACAGATGGTCCGATGACTACACCTTGGTTCGATTGGCATTGATAAAAAATTGCTTTCTCTGGAGCATAAAGATCTTTACCATCTGCACACCAACGCACAGTCAACGGAGCGAAAAACTGCTCTGCAGCATACCGCAATCGTAGACTATTATTGGTTGTGCAAATTTCAACCATGCAACAAACGATTGATTTCTGCGGCGATGCTTTCTGCCGCCTTGCCATCGCCATACAATTCTGGCCAATCATTAAATTGGGCTTTCAACAATGTCTCAAAAGCTTGGGTCATCTTATCTGGATCAGCGCCGGCTAAAATTGCTCTGCCTTGTTGGACAATCTCCGTCCATTCTGTAGTGGATCTCAAAATGACACATGGTCTTTGCGCAAAATAAGACTCCTTCTGAACACCGCCTGAATCAGTAACGATCAGAGTGCTCATCCGCTCCAATTGCAGCATCGCGATGTAACCTACTGGTTGTATCAAATGCACATGAGAGGCATTTCGCATTTTATTCATTAGATCAGGTTGCAGTTCCAAATTCTTTCTCAGTCTTGGATGAACAGGCAGTACCCACTCTAAATCATGTTGTTGTGTCAAGTGAAGCAATGCCTCTACAATGGATCTTAGCACTGCAGGGTCATCTGTGTTGTGATCGCGATGGATAGTGGAAAGAACAAATCGCTTTCCTTCCAATGCGACAACATCCGGATGCACAACTTCCCGTGAACCATAATAAAGCGCATTGTCATACATCACATCGCCACATAGAAAAACACCTGGATTCACGGCCGAATATGCACCATCATGTTGGACCATCCCTTCATGTTGCAGATTGTCTATCCCCTGCTGCGTAGGAGAAAACAGCAAAGTGGAAACATGGTCAGTAACTACTCTATTAATTTCCTCAGGCATCGTGCGCAAAAAACTCCTTAAACCCGCCTCGATATGCACAATCGGAATGTTGCATTTGGCTGCCACCAATGCACCCGCCATGGTGGAGTTGGTATCGCCATAAACAATGACCGCGTCGGGTTGCTCCTTCAGCACTACTTCCTCCAGGGCCATCATCATTCTACCGGTTTGCTCTCCATGATTACCTGAGCCCGCTTTCAGCACCGCAAAAGGCACATCAATTTCCATTTCATCAAAAAACACCTGCGACATGCCCTCATCATAGTGCTGACCCGTATGCACAATCAACTCCTGAATCACTTCATCATAATCTCTTCTGAACACGCGATTCAGGGCTGCTGCCTTGATAAACTGTGGGCGAGCCCCCACAATGGTCATTACTTTCTTCATTATTCTAAAATTCCTTCATCGGCAAAGCTAAAATAAGCATTCGCATGGATGATAAGGTGATCCAAAACTTTTAATTCTAACTCCTTCCCTACCGTTCTCAATCTCCTTGTAATCATGAGATCTTCATCACTGGGAAACAAGGCGCCAGAGGGATGATTGTGCGCCAAAATAATACCGGAAGCACGTTGCTGCAAAGCCAATCCAAAAACCTTCTTGGGATCCACCAAAGTAGCAGATAAACCACCTTCACTGATGCGCTTTATTCCAATCACAGTGTTGCTTCGGTTCAAAAGAAGAATCCAAAATTCTTCATGCCGCAAATCACCCAAACAAGGCAGCAAAAACTCAAATGCATCTTGGGAGCAACCCACACTTTTCTTTAATACTTGCGGCTCTTGACGCCGCCTTCTGGCCAACTCAAAACATGCATGCAAAATGGTGGCTTTGCCCGGGCCAATGCCTTTGATTTGCATCCAATCTTCCAAATTCAATTGAGATAGCTTGTGCAAGTAACTATCGTGCATCTCCAAAATTTCTCGTGATAGTTCTAAGGCTGATTTTTCAGCGTAGCCACTTCCAATGACCAGCGCCAATAATTCTGCATTGCTGAGGGAGGCCGCACCCTTTTCCAACATTTTTTCTCTGGGCCTTTCATCACTTTGAAGTGATTTTATTTTTATCGATTTTTCCATCGATACAAAATAAAAATGCCCGATCCAATGGACCGGGCATACCATACCTATAAATTATAGGACTTTATGCTTGTTTATTTCAAACCGTTGATGAATACAGCGATGCTGCTCTTCAAGTTTGAAGCTTTGTTATCGTGGATAACGTTGTTCTTTGCTAATTTGTCCAACATAGAAACAACCTTTGGAGCCAAAGCAGAAGCTTCTGCCTTAGAAGTCATCGCACGCAATTTACGTAAAGCGTTACGGGTTGTTTTATGGTAATAACGATTGCGAACACGCTTGGCATCGTTTGAACGGATTCTTTTAATTGCTGACTTATGATTTGCCATTGTTTCTAAAATTGGAGTGCAAATATAGTAAAAACCTTTTCTTAAACAAATTTATGTGAAGAATTTCTTTAGGGCGTCATTTGAAAACTAAACAACTCTTTGCCATCGTCCATAGGACGGGCTACACAAGCTGCAAATGGTCGAAATGGATGGGGTGATTTCCAGGCTTGCGCTTTGAATTGCAATCTTGCCAGTGCACACAACGACTCTTTCTCCTTGTTCTCAACTTCAATGCCCACCTGAACATAAAAACGGCCTTCTGATTTCCCAAGCAAAATGATCCCACGGTGCGCATCGGTATTGAATAGGCTATTCTGAATGTTCTGTAAAGAACGGAGCATTTTGTCCAGATTTTCCCACTCTTCTTTCCCTTCCACACTGGTCATCATATCGACAATCGGCTGAATGCTTTTGGCATCCAAATCACCGCGATATACCAAATGCAATTGATGTTCTGACATC
>CANHIV010000038.1 GCA_947460525.1 Flavobacteriales bacterium | reverse complement strand
ATTTTCATGCGGCTGAGGATATGATCAAGGGAATGATCAAGATGATCAACCGTGGTAGAAATTTGTTCCAACCGTCATTGAGAATGGTGATTTGTATTCCATCTGGAATTACTGAAGTGGAGAAAAGAGCGGTTAAGGACAGTGCTGAGCATGCGGGTGCCAAAGAAGTGTACTTGATTCATGAGCCAATGGCAGCAGCCATTGGTATTGGTATTGACGTCGAGGAGCCAATGGGGAACATGGTCATTGACATAGGTGGCGGTACTTCAGAGATTGCCGTTATTGCTTTGGGTGGTATTGTAACAGACAAAAACATTCGCGTTGCCGGTGACGAGTTAACCAAGGATATTGAAGATTACATGCGTCGTCAACACAACCTACAAGTAGGTGAGCGCACGGCGGAGCAAATTAAAATTGAAGTAGGTGCGGCATTGCCAGAATTGGACAATCCACCTGCAGATTACAGCGTGCGTGGTCGTGATATGCTTTCTGGAATTCCTAAGGAAATTAAGGTAAGCTATTCAGAAATTGCGGGCGCATTGGATGGTAGTATTAGTAAAATTGAAGAGGCCATCATGAGTTGCTTGGACAACACTCCTCCAGAGTTGTCTGCTGATATCTACAAGACAGGAATTTATTTGGCCGGTGGTGGTGGATTGTTGCGTGGTTTGGACAAGCGTATTCAAATGAAGACGAAACTGCCCGTTCACGTTGCTGAAGATCCATTGCGCGCTGTGGCAAGAGGAACAGGAATCGCATTGAAGAACATCAATCGCTTCCAATTCTTAATGAGAGAATAATTGTCGATTAGAGAATGAAGAATATTATTGAGCTGATCAAGCGTCACTTCGTTTTCATTCTTTTTGCTTTCTTGTTTATTTTTTCTGGAGTAGTACTATTCTCCTCCAACAGATATCAACGTGCAGCGTTTTTGCAGCAGAGTTCAGATTGGGTTGGTAAAATTTACGGTTGGCGAGATGAACTTCAGCGCTATTTGCGTTTGAAGGAAATCAATGACCAATTGGCATTGGAGAATGCCACCCTCAGGGCTGGAATGCCGGATAATATTTTTGTATTGGACACAACGGTCAATCACAAGAACGACTCTTTGAAAAGACAGCGCTTTTCATACAGAAGTGCAAGGGTGATCAACGCATCGGTCAACAGAGAAAACAACTACCTCACTTTGGACAGAGGCATATTTGGAGGTATCCGCCCCAACATGGGTGTCATTAGCAATGGAAGTGTAGTGGGCGTGGTAACCAGTGTGAGTGATCATTTCTCTGTGGTGCTACCCATATTAAATTCTAAGTTTCAAGAAAGTGTGAAGATGAAAGGCTCAGGTGACTTTGGTTTGATAGCATGGCCGCCTGGCTCTGATCCCGCTTATGCAGATGTGCGTGATATCCCCAAACATGTTCAAGTGAACATTGGAGATACCGTTTTAACAACCGGATTTGGATCGCACTTCCCCAATGACCTGTTAATTGGTTACATCAGCGAGATCAATGATCAACCAGAGGAGAACTTTCACAGAATTAAGATTTTACTTTCTACTGATTTCAGAAAACTCAGCTACGTTCAAGTGGTGAGTGATATATTTAAGCAAGAGCAAGATTCTTTGTTAATCCAACAACGCACGCACGATGGCACGGATGATTCCCATTAACATACTTCGCATAGTTTTCATGGTTTTCCTGCAAGCCTTGGTTGTATCGAGATTGCAGGTATTGGATGGATTCATTTTGCCTTGGGTTTACATTTTCGCCATTTTGATGTTGCCATTTGAGACACCCAAGTGGTTGGTTTTGGTAATTGCTTTTTTGGTCGGCTACATCATGGACTTGTTTTCGGGTCCGATGGGCATGCACATGACGGCATGCACGGTTTTGGGATGGTTGCAGCCAATGGTACAAAGGATTTTATCACCGCGTGAAGGCTATGAAGTGAACCAAGAGCCCACCATACAAAAGCAAGGTCTACGCTGGTACCTGACCTATGCAGGCATATTGACCTTTTGTCATCACTTTGTTTTATTTTTTGCCGAGACTTTGCGCATCACCCCATTTTTTTATCAAATGGGACACATATTGTTCAGTGCTATCGCAACGGTTTTGTTGATGCTCATCGGGCAGTATTTGATTTCAGTTCAAAAGGGGAGAGGTTAAGAAATGGATGGTCGTCGTTATACGCTAATCTTGATAGTATTGATCGTTGCCTCGATCTATGTGATTCGAATTTTTTCTTTGCAAGTGGTCAGTTCTTATTGGTCAGACAGAGGAACGGCCCTCACGGAAAAAGAGGTAGTGGTTTACCCCAGCCGAGGGGTAATTTATGACCGAAACCTAAAGGTTTTGGTAACATCACAAACGGTATATGATTTAATGGTTTTACCAAAAGATGTGGTGCCATTTGATACTGCTAAGTTTTGTGACATCACCAATTTAACGTTGAAGGAACTGAAGGCTATTTTAAAGAAGGCAGTGACGTATCCCAACGTGAAATACAAGCCATCTCCCGTAATCAAGCAGATGAAGCCGGAAGAGTATGCACCAATTGCTGGGGAGCTTTATCAATTCAAGGGGTTTTATGCCCAAGCAAGAACTTTGCGTGTCTATCCTGAGAAGGCTGGTGCTTTATTGCTGGGGGATGTTGGTGAGGTGACCAAGGCCTTGATGGAGAAATATCCCGAATACAAAAAGGGAGACTACATTGGATTGAGTGGCATAGAAAAGGCTTACGAGAATGAATTGCGTGGGCAGCGTGGAATTAAATATGTCTTTCGTGACAACTTGGGTGTAGAAAGACAAGTAGCGAATGGGACGCTAGATATCAAGGCTATTGAAGGAACGCACGTTGTATCATCGATTGACGCGGAGTTGCAGAAGTATGGAGAGAAATTGCTTCAGAACAAACGCGGATGTGTGGTGGCCATTGAACCCAACACAGGTGAGATTTTGGCGATGGTATCTTCTCCAACCTTTGACCCCAATTTGCTTTTGGGTAGAGCGCGCGGAAAGAACTTCTTAGCATTGAGCAGAGACAAGCAAAAGCCACTTTTTAATCGTGTTACCCAAGCGCAGTATCGTCCGGGATCAATTTTTAAAATCGCGCAGAGCTTAACAGCATTGCAGTTGGGAGCGATTACCAAGGAAACAAGAATCGTTTGTAATCGTGGTATCATAGGTTGTCATGGTAGCCATAGCAATGATGATTTGGAAATGGCCATTGTCCATTCTTGCAACCCTTATTTTAGAGGGGTGTTGCAACGTGTCGTGGAGGCAGGACGCGTAAAGGGAAGCCGAAATAAAGATGCGCATGTAGGCTTGGGAATTTGGAGAGAGCAGATGATGAAGTTTGGCTTTGGTACCAATTTGAATACGGATATTCCTGGAGTAAAGAAGGGAATGGTGCCCAGTCCTGAGTATTATGACCGTGCTTATGGAAAGGAATCCTGGAATTTCAGCACGATCTATTCCATCAGTATCGGGGAAGGTGAGATGTTGGTAACGCCCATTCAAATGTGCAATTTGGCGTGTATTGTGGCCAATAAAGGATTTTATTATTCGCCGCATACCGTAAGAAGCGTTGGTATTGGGGGAAAGGCGAGGCCAGAGTTTTTAGAGAAGCACGATGTGGGCGTTAACGCTGAGTATTTTGATGTAGTCATATCCGCAATGGAAAAGGTGGTGGGTCCTGGTGGTACAGCCAATGGCGCTAAGCTGCAAGATATTGTCATTTGTGGAAAAACAGGAACAGTGCAGAATGAGCCACGAAAAGATCATAGTGTATTTGTTTGTTTTGCTCCTAAGGAGAATCCAAAAATTGCCTTGGCGGTATATGTAGAGAATTGTGGATTTGGTGGAACATGGGCTGCTCCTATTGCGAGCTTGATGATTGAGCAATACCTGAATGGAGAAGTCAAGAATCTGGACAGGGAAAAACATATTTTAGAGCAAAACTTTTTGAACCAATAATGAGTAAGAATAGAAATACAAGTGTTGTGGGTCCAGTGGATTGGACGGTGATTGGCATTTGGATTTTCTTTGTCGTTTTTGGTTGGATGACCATTTATAGTGCTGCTTATGATAGTGAGCATCCCATGCCATTTGATTTTGCCAAAGAATATGGCAAGCAAATGATGTGGATAGGCATATCCGTGATTTTGGCCATTTTCACTTTGTATGTGGAGGGTGATTTCTTTGCCAAGTTTGCTTGGGTGATATATGGTTTTTTTGTCTTGCTGCTGATGCTTGTTTTGGTGATTGGAAAGGAGGTCAATGGCGCCAAGGCTTGGTTTGGTATAGGTAGTTTTGGTATCCAACCCTCAGAATTTTCCAAGATAGGTGTGGGCTTGGTATTGGCCAAGTACATAGCATCCATCGGCGGAGGACAATTGAAGAATCACCGCAGTCGTTTGGTATCTGCCGCTATTATTGGTTTGCCAGCAGGATTGATTTTATTGCAGCCTGATGTGGGTTCATTATTGACTTTTGTGGCATTTATTTTTGTGATGTACCGTGAGGGCTTATCAGGGAACGTTTTGATTGTTGGATTTGCTGCAATATTATTTGGGGTACTTTCAATTGTGTCTGGTGCGAGCACAGCCAATATTCCTTTTTATGGTGAGCAAAGCGGTGTATGGGTGTTGATCATAGTCATCGGTATTTTGATGCTGCTCACGTTGCTCTATGCCCGTAATTTTATTCCACCTCGCAATAGACGCAAGATGTATGTCTTGGTTACTGTTGGTGCTATAGCAGCGTCATCATTTAGTTATTCCGTTTCGTATATCGTTGACAATATTTTGGAGAAACACCACAAGGAAAGGATATATGTGATGTTGTCATTGCCGGTTGAGCGGAAGGATGCGGACTACAATGCTGAAATGGCCAAGATTACTGTTGGAATGGGCGGTGTTTTTGGTAAAGGATGGTTGGATGGCCCCATGACCCAAAACAACTATGTTCCGGAGCAATGGACGGATTTTATTTTTAGCGCTGTCGCAGAAGAGTGGGGCTTTTTAGGTAGTTTAATTCTTATTGGGACCTATGTGTATTTGATCATTCGTTTGATGTTCATAGCGGATAGACAACGATCAGAATTCTCCCGTGTTTATGGATATTGCGTTGCATTTATCTTCTTCATGCACTTCTTGATCAATATCGGAATGGTGATTGGATTGGCCCCAATTATTGGTATACCATTGCCATTTTTCAGCTACGGCGGTTCGTCGCTGATGGCATTTACGCTCTTGCTCTTTATCATGATCCGTCTGGATTCTGAGCGTTGGAGTGTCTTGAAATAATTATTTGAATTTGTCCTTGATTTCCTTCATGAACTGTGAAGCGAAAACAAAGTCGTTGAGCAATGGATGCTGCGCAGTGAGGATGCTTTTCCTATCACCGGACCAAACAAACTCTCCTTTGCTCATGAAATGAATGGTATCGGCTATTTCGATAACAGAGTTCATGTCATGGCTAATTACGACGGTAGTCATGTTGTATTGCTGGGTGAGTTGTTTGACCAATTTGTCAATCATGATACTCGTAACCGGATCCAATCCAGAATTGGGTTCATCGACAAAAAGATATTTGGGATTCAAAGCAATGGCTCGAGCCAAACCCGTTCTCTTTTTCATTCCTCCGGACAGTTCACTAGGATACAATTTACTCTTGCCTTGTAAACCCACCTGTTCTAGAATTTCTTCAGTCTTTTTATCTCGCTCTCCTTTGGTCAATGAGGTAAACATCTTCATCGGAAATTGAATGTTTTCCTCCACGCTCATGGAGTCAAATAAGGCTGCGCCTTGAAAAAGCATCCCGATATTGGTGCGCACTTTCTTTCTCTCCCATCGATCCATGGAAGTAAAATCCTCATTGCCGTAATAGATATGTCCAGCATCTACTTCCACTAGGCCTACCATGCATTTATTGAGTACGGTTTTCCCCTCGCCACTTTTGCCAATGATGAAATTTACTTTCCCTTCCTCAAATGAGCAGGATACGCCTTTTAAGACTTTGTTATCGCCAAATGACTTTTCTATTCCTTTCAACTCGATCATAGCAAAAGAAGTTGGGTCAATAAAAAGTCGGCAACCAATATGATCACAATAGAGTAAACAACAGCGCGTGTGCTGCTTTGTCCCACCTCAAGCGCTCCGCCATGGGTGTTGTATCCATGATATGAAGAAACACTGGTCATGATGAAGGCAAAAAACAAAGTCTTGATTACCGAGTAGGCAACGTCCCAAATACGGAAATCATATTGAGCGCCATATTCGAAATCGGCAAAAGAGACATTTCCGCTGAGGATAGCTATGGAAGCTCCTCCTGCGACACCCACAAACATGGCCAATAGAACCAAGAAAGGGATAATGAAAACGGCAGCAATGATTTTTGGCAAAATCAAATAACTGGCAGAGTTGATTCCCATGATATCCAGGGCGTCTATTTGGTCAGAGATGCGCATCGTTCCAATTTCTGACGCGATGTTACTGCCCACTTTACCGCTAATGATTAGACACACAACGGTAGAAGAAAATTCGAGAATGATGGACTGGCGAGTGGTGTAGCCAATGGTCCATCTTGGAATCCAGCCACTTTCAATATTGGAGGCGGTTTGTATGGCAACAACGGCCCCCATAAACAACACCAATAAGGAAACGATACCAACAGACTGAAGTCCGATCTTGTCCATTTCACGAATGATCAGCTGCGGATACACACGAAATTTTTCAGGACGTGAGAACACACGACCCATCAAGATGGAATATTTACCTACACTGCTGAAGATTGGCATGTGTCAAAAATAAACTGAAATTGTCGCGATAATCTTTAAAAATATGAAAGGATATTCAGTACTTTCGGTGAACAAGTTTGGTTTATGAAAAAAGTTATTTGGATTGCTGCAATATTGTTTTTGGCTTCGTGCTCAACCCACAAGAAGAAGCCCAAATGCAATACCTGTCCCAAGTGGGATGATCAAATGGAGCAGCCTCAATATTAAAAGACTTTTAAGGAGTGTTGGCAAAGAATTCAACAGATTTGGAGTCTGTTTTGTCTCGTTTTATTCCTGAAGGCGCCGTTCCTTTGGCTTGTGATTGGCTAAGGAGGTATCCGCATCATATTGAGATCACAGGTCCACGTCGAACCAAACAAGGTGATTTTTCTGTACGTCCAGATCGTAAAAAACACCAGATAACGGTGAATGGAAATTTGAATCCTTATGCCTTTTTGATCACCCTAATGCATGAGTTGGCGCATTTGATAACTTTTGTGGAGCATGGAATGCATGTCAAGCCGCATGGGGAAGAGTGGAAGAATAATTTTCGTAAGACCTTGGGTCCGTTTTTGAGTCTACCCATTTTTCCTCAAGATGTCCATCATGCCGTTCATCACTACTTGACCAACCCTGATGCTGCAACCTGCAGCAATGTTCCACTTTCAGTAGTTTTGGCCAAGTACGATAGGCATAGCAATCCGCATGT
>CANHIV010000037.1 GCA_947460525.1 Flavobacteriales bacterium | reverse complement strand
TCTATCCTTCTTCCCCAAATTGATGATGGGCCCTATTGTGCGGGCCGCCGATTTCTTGCCTCAAATTAGGAAGAAAGTGAATTTGTCCAGTGAAGACATTTCTTTTGGTCTGTTCTATATTTTGAGTGGATGCTTTAAAAAAGTAGTCATTAGCGATTTCTTGTATACCAACTTGGTGGAGGTAGTTTTTGATGATCCAACAAGATACAATGGGGTGTATGGTTTATTTGCTGTATATGCCTATGCCATGGTAATCTATTGTGATTTCAGTGGATATTCTGACATGGCAATTGGCATTGCACGCTGGATGGGACTTAAAATCAATATTAACTTTTCCGCTCCTTATCAATCGGGATCCATCACAGAATTTTGGCGCAGATGGCACATTTCACTTTCCTCGTGGCTAAGGGACTACCTCTACATTCCAATGGGCGGAAATAGAAAAGGTTTGATTAGAACCTATGCACATTTGATCATCACCATGCTCATTGGAGGTTTTTGGCATGGCGCCAATTGGACATTTATCATTTGGGGAGCATTGCACGGTGCTCTTTTGGCCATTGACAAATGGAGGTTGGATTTGTTTCCTATGCCAACAGTGGTTTCTAGATGGAGAAGATTTGCGGGTGTATTCCTAACCTTTCATTTTGTAGTATTCTGCTGGATTTTCTTTGGCCCAGATAGTTTAGAAAAAAGCCAAACCATCCTACACCAGATAGCTTTCAACTTCGATTGGAACAGTTTCCCGCTCTTTATTGATCATTATAAAAATGTATTATTGGTTTTGCTGTTGGCCTTGATGCTTCATCAACTCCCATTGGATTGGAATGACAACATCATCTCCTTTTTGTCCAAACAAAAAATGCTCACACATGTTTTTATCATGGTGAGCATTTTACTCGTTATCGCTTATTTTAAATCTGATACGCCAGTCGCGCCGATTTACTTACAGTTTTAATGATGTGAGACGTGCGTGCCTTGCGCATCCACCTTCACAGAATGAATGACATTTCTGAAAAGAATTCTGAATGTAAAGGACTGCCAATTTTTTGGAAGCATTCCATTGAATACGAGTTGGTCATTTTCAAGTCGCATTCCGCCAAATCCTTGTACGATAGACATCCATGTGCCTGCCATACTGGTGATGTGCAATCCCTCGTGCGCTTCATGGTTGTAATCATCCAAGTCCAATCGTGAAGTGCGCATGTACATTTCTACTGCCTTTTCTTCATATCCCAATTTGGCTGCGAGAATGCTATGTACACATGGAGACAATGAAGACTCATGAACGGTCATGGGTTCATAGAAATCAAAATTGGCTTTGATTTGCTCTGCAGTAAATTGATCTTCAAAAAAGTACAAACCTTGCAAAACGTCGGCTTGTTTGATAAAGCAAGAACGCAAAATTCGATCCCAACTCCAATGTTGGTTGATGGGTCTTTCTGATGATGGAAGATCACTGGCCGCCATCAATACTTTGTCCAAAAATCCATCTTGCTGCAAATAAACCAAACCGTCCTCATGTTTGGGGAAGTACATTTTTTCAATGATCAAAGACCATTCTTGCAACTCATCCTCGCGGAAATTCCATTTGGCCATTCCTTTTGCGTATACTTCAGGATGATCCTTCTTGAATGCCATCAATACTTCCTTGGTATACTTCAAACACCATGTGGCAATAAAGTTGGTGTACCAGTTGTTATTGACGTTGTTCTCATATTCGTTGGGCCCTGTCACACCATGCATCACAAACATCTTCTTGTGCTCACTCCAATGTACCCTTTGTGCCCAGAATCGTGCAATTCCCAACAACACTTCCCAGCCTGTTTCTAAAACATAGGAAGTATCACCGGTGTATTGCGTGTAATTATAAATGGCATAAGCAATGGCACCATTGCGGTGAATTTCTTCAAATGTAATTTCCCATTCATTGTGACACTCTTCGCCGTTCATGGTGACCATGGGGTACAATGCCGCACCATCTTTAAATCCTAATTTGGCAGCATTCTCAATGGCACGATCCAATTGATTGTGGCGGTACTTCAAGAGTTGACGCGCAACCTCTTGATTCTTGGTTGCCATATAAAAAGGAATACAATATGCCTCAGTGTCCCAATAAGTTGACCCACCATATTTCTCTCCTGTAAAACCTTTGGGACCAATGTTCAATCGGGCATCTTTTCCGGTATAGGTTTGATTCAAATGAAAAATATTGAATCGAATGCCTTGCTGCGCAGCATCATCGCCTTCAATCACGATATCTCCCATTTCCCAAATTTCCATCCAGGCCTTGCAGTGGGCAGAACGCAGAGATTCGTACCCTTCTTTCTTGGCATTAGCGGCATGATTCATGGCTTTAACTCCAACCTCATCCGCAGCAGCATACAACGTATTTTCAATCCCTACGAACTTATACAAAGTCGAGGTAGTTCCTTTCTGAACATGACCAACAAAGTCACTAGAAACATAGGAGGACTTAGAAGAATCAGATTGCCATTGCAATTGATCAACTTGATGATTCATTGCCACAGCCACTGTAAATCCCGTTTTTTTGGTGATGTTCACCACACAACCTTCACCACTATTGATTTGCTCGGATACGGGCTCCCAAAAAATTTCATCATAGTTGGCATCGTGATTTTTCACATTGCCATCCAAGATGGATTTCATGGAAATATCGGCATCGCCATTGATGGGAGTTATTGCGAATCGAATAGCAGCAACACTCTCTTCGTGCATGCTGATAAAACGCTCAGTTTCTATTTTGCATTGCAATCCGCTCTTCATGTGAGCAACAAAGGAGCGGGATAAAATCCCCGTTCTCATGTCCAAGACACGAACAAAATCCGTTACTTCAATGGTATACAAATCCAGTTCTTCACCATTGATCGTAACATGAATATTGTGCCATGCGGTTGCATTCAAAACTTTGGCAAAATATTCAGGGTATCCATTCTTCCACCACCCTACTCTTGTCTTGTCTGGATAATAAACACCGGCTACATATGAACCTTTCAAATGCGGCCCTGAATACATCTCCTCATGAGAAGCACGTTGACCAAACTTCCCGTTACCTATGCTAAAAATACTTTCAGAACTTTGGTGATGCTGAGGATGAAATCCTTCTTCAATTACCTTCCAAGGATCTGTTTTTAAATATTGAATCATATCAAATTAATCAATTGAAAAATTTACTTTTTAAATCTTCAATGGTCACAAATGACAAATCACTGACCACATAATCAGCTTGAGGAAGCGCCTCTGGTTCGCCTATGCCAACGCAGAAAAATCCTCCTGCTTTTGCCGCAGCCACTCCACTCACGGCATCTTCAAATACCACCGTATGCTCAGGAGCCACACCCAATAATTCAGCACCTTTTAGAAATACTGCAGGATGGGGTTTGGACAATGTAACCACATTGCCATCTACTACGACATCCAATAAATCTACAATACCCAACTTCTCAATGATCATTGGCGCATTCTTGGATGCAGAACCCAAGGCTGCCTTGATACCCGATGCTTTGAGCGATTGCAACAGTTCCAGCGCTCCTGGAAGCAAATCTGAAGGGGTCAATTGAGAAACCAAAGAGAGGTAATTCAAATTTTTCTCTTCCATCATGGACAACTGATCTTCCTGTGAAAATTCACGGTTAGTCTTGGACAAAATGTAAGAGAGGCTTTCTGCGCGAGAAAGCCCCTTTAATGCCTCATTGTCCTCATGGGTGAAATTCACACCAATCTTTTCTTCCGCCAATTTTTTCCAAGCTGTGTAATGATGCTTGGCGGTATCCACTAGGACCCCATCCAAATCAAATAAACACGCTGACAACATTTAAGCTACCGTTTGAGGAAATACATACTTGACATGATAATCCACCAATCCATCGATTGGTTTTTTAATCACCCTACCCAATCTAATACCCTCTTGCTGTGCCGCAATTTCCAAACAATGTTTGAAGTAGTGAGAAATAGAGCCCACAAAATGTACAGGCTGTGTTTCCCAATTTTTAAAGCACTTCACATGAATATCAATGAACTCACGCATACCACGCACTACCCAATTGATCACATGCGGATGATGCGCATGTTCCCCGATAAAACGAGTGAAACTGGCCAAGAACACATTGGCATTGGGCTCACGATAAACCCTTGAAATAAATTCATCTTTGGTGATGGAGAAAGTCTTTTCAAAAGCTTCTTTCAAATCAGCAGGAAGTTTTCTATAGAAATACTCTCGCAACAAAATCTTACCAAAATAACTTCCAGAAGCTTCGTCTCCTAGGATATACGCCAATGATGGAACTTCTTCATGGATTTCTTTTCCATCAAAAGAACAACTATTGGAACCTGTACCCAATATGCAAGAGATGCAATTTTCTCCATCGTAAGTGGCATAAGCACATCCCACCAAATCATGATCGACCATGATCTTGGCATTAACAAAAACCTTCTTCAATCCATTCTCGATGATCGCGCACATAATGTCTGTACTCGATCCAGCTCCATAGAAATAAATTTCCTTTACTTTTTCAGCATACAAAGCCAATGGGGCATTTCCACGAATAGAATTCTCAACTACTGTCTCATTGTGAAAGTATGGGTTTAATCCCATCGTCTCAAAATTTCCAAGACGCTTACCTTCTCGATCAATCAGGGCCCAATCGCATTTAGTGGAACCGCTGTCTGCAATCAAAATCATGTTTTCTTATTTTTTAAATTTTAGATACCAATTCTACAACTCTTTCTGAGTAACCGGCCTCATTGTCATACCAGCCCATTACTTTAACCAAATTGCCGTTTACTGAAGTAAGATCGGCGTCAAAAATACAAGAGTGTTTATTTCCAACAATATCAATTGAAACGATAGGATCCGTGCAATACTCAATGATTCCTTTCATTTCATTTTCTGAAGCTCTTTTGATGGCTGCATTCACCTCTTCCTTGGTCACCTCTCTCTTCAATACAGCTACCAAATCTGTCAATGATCCATCTGGTGTTGGTACACGAACAGCAACGCCATCCAATTTCCCTTTCAACTCAGGCAACACTTCACCAACGGCTTTGGCCGCGCCAGTTGAAGTTGGAACCATGCTCAAAGCTGCTGCTCTGGCTCTGCGCAAATCTTTGTGGGGTGAATCTTGCAATCTTTGATCTGCTGTGTAGGCATGCACCGTAGTGATGTACCCCTTCTCAATGCCAAATACATCATGCAATACTTTGGCCATTGGCGCCAAACAATTGGTGGTGCAAGATGCGTTGGACAAAACAACATCGGTTGCAACAATTTCATTATCGTTAACACCCAAAACCACTGTTTTGACGCCGCCGGTAGCTGGCGCACTGATCACCACTTTCTTGGCTCCAGCAGTAATGTGCTTCTCAGCTCCATCCTTGTCTGTGAAAATCCCTGTAGACTCAATCACAACATCAATTCCCATGGCTGCCCATGGCAATTGACTGGGGTCTTTTTGAGCAATTACTTCAATACGTTTTCCATTCACAACCAAGTAATTTCCATCGGCCGAAACATCAGCCTTTACTCTTCCATGAACACTGTCGTACTTTAATAGATGAGCCAAAGTTTTGACATCAGTCAAATCATTGATGGCTACAACTTCTACATTTTCTTTTTCAATTAAACTACGGAAACACATTCTTCCAATGCGCCCAAATCCGTTAATGGCAATTTTTTTCATGTCAATTTTTTTAAATAGATAATATGCGTGCTATACGTAATTCATCACGATTCGGCATGTTTCGACGCGTAATGGATTCCTCTAAAGACGTATAGGACTCGTTATCATTGACGATCCCTACCATCACATCTTTCCTTCCTTGTAAAATTCCTTCAACCGCTGCAACGCCCATTCTACTGGCAATTACTCGGTCATAACAACTGGGTGCTCCACCTCTTTGCAAGTGCCCCAAAACAGAAACGCGGGTGTCATATTCCGCATATTTCTCTGTCACTTTTTTTGCAATTTCATAGGCTCCACCACTCTTGCTTCCTTCTGCTACAATAACAATAGAGCTTGACTTACCGCTCTCTTCACTGGCTTTCAATGTATCCACCAATTCATCCACACTCATCTCGTCTTCTGGTAAAACAATGGCAATGGCACCAGCGGCTATTCCTGCTTTTAAAGCAATGAACCCTGAATTGCGCCCCATCACTTCAACAAAGAACAATCGATTGTGTGAAGTGGCAGTATCCCTAATTCTATCTACTGCATCTACAACAGTATTGGTAGCGGTATCAAATCCAATGCAATGGTCTGAACCATACAAATCATTGTCAATTGAACCCGGAATCCCCATTACTGGAATCCCATGTTCTTTGTACAACAAATGCGCGCCTGTGAAAGTACCATTTCCGCCAATGGTAATCAACGCATCCAATCCGTGCTTTTTGATTTGAGCAGCGGCCATTGCCCTTCCCTCTGCTTCATAAAATTCTTTGCAACGTGAACTCTTTAGAATTGTACCCCCTCTGCCTAAAATTCGAGCAACCGAACGTTCATTCAATCGCTTGAAATCTCCGTTCATTAATCCAGTATACCCTTGAAAAATCCCCTCCACTTCAATGTTATGAAAAACACATGCGCGAACCACCGCACGAATCGCAGCATTCATTCCTGGGGCATCACCTCCACTGGTGAGTACGCCAATTCTCTTTATTCCAGATGTATTCATGTTGTAAATATAACAATAAGTGTAGTAAGTGTATGTTTTACACTAACTATTTATTAACATCGCTTAATTTCGCACAAATTAGAATGCGCAAATGGATATCTCTGTAGATTGTGTGGTATTTGGTTTTGATGAGGATGAACTTAAGGTTTTGTTAATCGAACAAAAACAACCTGAGGGCAAATCTGTCATCAAACCTCAAAAAGCCGTCCCCGGTGATTTGGTTCGTGACGACGAGGGGTTGGATACCGCCGCTAAACGCATTTTAAATGAACTCACAAGTTTAAAGGGTATTTATTTAAAGCAGTTCCATGCTTTTGGTGATCCAAACAGAGTAACGGGATTAAAAGATCGTGATTGGTTGAGAAGTTTCCGAACACATCCTGAAAGACGGGTTATTACTGTAGGTTACTACTCTTTGGTAAAAATGGATGACTTTAATCCTCAAGCCGCCTCCTTTGCCAAAAAGGCCCAATGGGTAGATGTTTATAAAATTCCAAATCTTGCTTTTGATCACAACGAAATCGTTGGCGAAGCAGTGAAAGTACTTCGTCATGAATTGATGGCAGATCACATTGGATTCGAATTGCTTCCAGAAAAATTCACGCTGTCTCAACTTCAAAAATTGTATGAGATCATTCTTGATAAAAAGTTGGACAAGCGAAATTTTAGAAAAAACATTTTGAGAACGGATACCGTCACTCCGCTGGAAGAAAAACAAAGTGGCGTGCTGCATAAACCTGCTCAATTGTTTTCTGTCAAGCGACCGCGAAAAAAAGATTGACCTAAATCAAATTCATTTT
>CANHIV010000036.1 GCA_947460525.1 Flavobacteriales bacterium | reverse complement strand
TTCCAAGCCATGTTCTGAGCACTATGCGAAGACTCTTTATCAGAAGGCCCGAACATCATCAAACTTGGCCACCACCAACGGTTCAGTGCATCTTGAGCCATTTGCTTTTGAGCTGGCGTTCCTTTGGCCAAAGCAATCATGATTTCATATCCTTGGCGCTGGTGAAAAGATTCTTCTTTACAAATTCTAATCATCGCTCTGCTGTAAGGACCATAGCTGGTTCTTTGCAAAGAAACTTGATTGACAATCGCGGCACCATCTACCAACCAACCAATGGCGCCTATATCTGCCCAACTCAAAGTAGGGTAATTGAAGATGGAAGAATATTTGGCTTTTCCGATGTTTAAATCATTGATCAAATCCTCGCGGTCAACGCCCAATGTTTCAGCAGCGCTGTACAAATACAAACCGTGTCCACCTTCGTCTTGCACCTTGGCAATAAGAATGGATTTGCGGCGCAAAGATGGGGCACGCGTAATCCAATTGCCTTCCGGCAACATCCCTACAATCTCGCTGTGCGCGTGTTGTGCGATTTGGCGAATCAAAGTTTTTCTGTACCCATCGGGCATCCAATCTTTGGCTTCTACTTTATTTTCTGTGTCTACAAATGATTGAAAATTTTCCTCGAGACTCATAATGTAAATTTTTAGCAATGTTAGTAAAGGAAACTTTAATCAAAACATGAAATAACAGAAATCATTTTAAAAACTGAGAATGACCTTATTTTCGCGTCATGGCTAGACCCGTTTTTCACTCATTGAAGGTAGCAGAGATTCGCAGAGAAACTGCTGATTGCGTAAGCGTAGCATTTGATATTCCACAGGAATTAAAGGATGCCTACCAATACACATCTGGACAATATTTAACATTGAGATCCACCATAGATGGACAAGACATACGTCGATCGTATTCTATTTGTAGTGCCCCTTTTGAAAATTATTGTCGTGTGGCAATCAAGCAAGTAGAAGGTGGTGTTTTTAGTACTTGGGCCAATGAGCAATTGAAGGAAGGGGATGAGCTTCAAGTTATGACCCCTATGGGGAGTTTTGTTCCTGAGTTGGGCAGTGAGAATCGAAAGCACTACGTTTTGGTAGGTGCAGGAAGTGGTGTTACCCCATTGATTTCTATTGCCAAATCCGTTTTAAAAGAGGAGCCGAAGAGTGAGGTCTCTATGATTTTGGGTAACCGTCAATTTCAGAGTATTATTTTCAGAGATGAGTTGGAGGATTTGAAGGATTTGAATTTGGGTAGATTCAGGGTTTTTCACGTTTTGAGCGGAGAGCCCAATGATATTTCCTTATTTCACGGAAGAGTAGACAATGAGAAACTAGAAGGTTTCATGACAACGTTTTTGGCCAATAGCCCTGTGGATGCTGTATTTCTTTGCGGACCGCAGATGATGACCGAGGCCGCGAGAGATTTCTTTGTTGCCAAAGGAGTGCCCGAGGACGATGTCCATTTGGAACTCTTTGGAACTGCTCTGCCACAAGGCGCTGCTAAAAAAGCAGAGGTGATTGTTGATGCTGCAGACATGTGCGAGGTTTCTGTCATCTATGACGGACAACAGACCGATTTTAAGATGTCTAAGGGAGCAATGGTATTGGATGAAGCGCAGAAAGCGGGATTGGATATTCCATACAGTTGCAAAGGTGGCATGTGCTGCACTTGTCGCGCTAAAGTTGTGGAAGGAAAAGCCAACATGGCGGTGAACTATGCATTGGAACCTGGAGAGGTAAATGCCGGATATGTATTGACCTGTCAAGCCCATCCCGTGAGTTCAAAGCTAGTTGTAGACTTTGATCAATAAATCGATTTAAAAAGCCTGCTCCGTGTTTACTTTTGTAGCATGGAGATTCCGAGTAAATACGAGCCACAGTTGGCAGAAGCCAAGTGGTATGCCTATTGGTTAGAAAAAGGATTTTTTAATAGCAAGCCTGACAATAGGCCGGCCTATACCATTGTGATTCCCCCACCCAACGTTACAGGGGTTTTGCACATGGGTCACATGTTGAACAATACGATTCAAGATGTCTTAATTCGCCGTGCTCGCATGCGTGGATTCAACGCTTGTTGGGTACCCGGAACGGACCATGCCTCCATTGCCACAGAAGCCAAAGTGGTTCAAAAGCTGAGAGCGGAAGGAATCAAGAAGTCAGACCTTTCTCGTGAGGCTTTTCTAGAGCACGCATGGGAATGGACCCATAAACATGGTGGAATTATCCTAGAGCAATTGAAAAAATTGGGCGCTAGTTGTGATTGGAATCGCACGCGCTTCACCATGGATGAGAAATATTACGATTCAGTCATCGATACTTTTATTGATTTATACAACAAAGGAAAGATATACCGTGGTGAGCGCATGATCAATTGGGATCCAGCCGCAAAAACAGCATTGTCAGATGAGGAGGTGATTTACAAAGAAGTGAATTCACATTTGTATCATTTGAAGTACAAGGTTGTAGGATCAGAGGAATTTATTGTTGTGGCTACCACTCGCCCAGAAACCATTTTGGGCGATACTGCTGTTTGTGTTAATCCCAAAGATGAGCGCTACAAGCACTTGCACGGCAAGAAAGTTATTGTTCCATTGGTGAACAGAGAGGTCAACATAATCGCGGATGATTACGTTGATATGGAATTCGGAACCGGTTGTCTTAAAGTAACACCGGCCCATGACATGAATGACTTTATGTTGGGTCAGAAATACAACCTAGAAATCATCAACATGATGAATGATGATGGTACGGTTTCAGAGGCAGGAGGAATGTACATAGGTCAAGATCGCTTTGCGGTTCGCAAACAGATTGCATTGGATTTGGATGCTGCGGGATTATTGATCAAACAAGAACAATATGCCAACAAAGTTGGATATTCTGAGCGAACAGACGTTGTGATTGAACCCAGATTGTCATTGCAATGGTTTGTGGACATGAAAGAGTTGAGCGAGCCAGCATTGGAAAATGTCATGAATGACAACATCAAATTCTTCCCGCCTAAATTTAAAAACGCATACCGCCACTGGATGGAGAACATCAAAGATTGGTGTATTTCAAGACAACTGTGGTGGGGGCATCAGATCCCGGCATATTACACTGAGGACGGCAAGTGGGTAGTGGCCAAATCCAAGGAAGAGGCAGAGCAAAAAATCAAAGAGCAGTATCCAGATTACACTGGCGCTATCACCCAGGATCCCGATGTTTTGGATACTTGGTTTAGTTCTTGGCTATGGCCGATCAGTGTGTTTGATGGATTTTATTCTGAAGATGAGGTGTCTTATTATTACCCAACGACGGACTTGGTTACAGCACCAGAGATTATGTTTTTCTGGGTAGCCAGAATGATTATTGCCGGGTATGAGTACCGCGGCGAATTGCCATTTAAAAATGTTTATTACACCGGAATTGTTCGTGATCAGCAAGGTAGAAAGATGAGCAAATCGCTTGGCAATTCTCCGGATCCTTTGGATTTGATTGATCAATTTGGAGCAGATGGTGTGCGTGTCGGTATGTTGCTTTCTTCACCTGCGGGAAATGATTTGTTGTTTGATGAATCATTGTGTGAGCAAGGAAGGAATTTTGCCAATAAAATTTGGAATGCGTTTCGATTGGTGAAGGGTTGGGAAGAAAATGTTTCAGATGTGTCTCAGCGTCCTGCGGCGGCAGTAGCGGTTCAGTGGATGAACGCACAGCTCAATGCTACCATCGAAAAGTTGAATGATGATTATGAGAAATTCAGAATCAATGAAGCTTTGATGACCACCTACAAGTTGGTTTGGGATGATTTCTGCGCATGGTATTTGGAAATGGTGAAACCACCATATGGTGAGAAGATGGATGCCCAAACGTATGCAGCAACCCTAGATATTTTCGAGAAGCTGTTAACGGTATTGCATCCTTTCATGCCATTTTTATCAGAAGAAATCTGGCACATGTTGAGAGAAAGAGCAGAGGGAGATAGCTTGTGTATTGCCCAATGGCCGCAAGGAGCGAGCGCTTCTTCGACTTGGATCGATGGCTTTGAAGATTTTTCTCAGGTGGTGATTGGCATCAGAAACATCAGGAAAGAAAATCAAATTGCGAACAAAGAAAAACTGACGCTTAAGATGCTAAAGAGTCAAGGTCAAGCAAGCGATTTTCATCCAGCCATAGAGCATTTGGGAAATATTGAAGTGACAGAATGGGTGGAGGATAAGCCGGAGCAATGCTACTCATTTATCGTTTCAGGAAGAGAGTTTTTTGTTCCCTTTACTGCCCAATTTGATGCGGCAGCAGAGATCAAGAAATTGAATGAGGAATTGGTTTATACACAAGGGTTTTTGGCAAGTGTTGAGAAGAAGTTGAGCAATGATAATTTTGTTTCTAAGGCGCCAGCGGCGGTTTTGGATGGAGAAAGAAAAAAGCAAAGTGATGCGCAACAGAAAATTGATATGTTAAAACAACAAATAGCGGCATTATCTTGAGAAATCAGTATAAATACCGAAAGCCATTTGAATAAAATAAATTTCTTTTGACAAGCGGATGAACCGCTTATATTTGCGAATACGAGGTAAAACTATGAAAAAGATATATTCTTTAGTCGCTGCAATCGTGTTAGGCACAGCCCTAACTGCAACATCGCAGCATGTGCATGATTACAAGTGTGGTCACGCTAAAGCGCACGCAAAGATTTTGCAAGAGCACCCAGAAGTCCAGCAAATGCAGGAGATTCAGGATGCATACATTGCTGATTTTTTGAGAAACAATCCAGGCTTGAATCGTGATGATTCAACGGTGATTTACACCATTCCGGTGGTTTTTCACATTGTACACAATTTTGGTCCTGAGAATATTCCCAATGCCAATATTGAAGACCAAATGGCGATTCTAAATCGCGATTATCAAAAACTAAATGCAGATACAGCTGCGGTGGTGCCTGCTTTCAGGAGCGCAATAGCCAATTGTGGTTTCCAATTTAAATTGGCTACCATTGATCCATTGGGCAATTGTACCAATGGTATTGACAGAATTGTCTCTCCATTGACAACGATTGGTTCTGATATCGCCAAGTTGAATCCATGGCCACGTCACAAGTACATGAACGTTTGGATCATCAACAACATGGAAGACGGTGTGGCAGGTTATGCTTACTATCCTTCGGCAACTGCTGATGCAGGGTCAAGCTGGAAAGATGGCATTATCATTCGATACAATTACATCGGGTCACAATTTCCTTCAAGCATTGGAACAAGCCGTGCGTTGACGCATGAAATTGGTCACTGGTTGGATTTGTCGCACACTTGGGGATCAACCAATGATCCTGAAGTGGCTTGTGGTGATGACAATGTAATGGATACTCCTCCCACTGCGGGACATGATAACTGTCAGAACGAATTGGATTATGAGTGTGACACCAAGACGTTGCCTTTGGCTACCAATCCTTTGCAAACGGTGTATCAATTCAACGGAGTAGATGTTGCAACAGGAGCTATTGATACTGTTGGTACTCCATACGTGGACGATGCAGGTGTTATATTCAGTGATTTTGCTTCGGTTGGATTGTCAGCCAATTCAGCAGTTGCAGGACAATTTGCTTTTACAGGTTGGGGAACAGGTGCTGCCGATGGAGCAACAACTTATGGTTCTTTGACAGGTGCCTTCAATGCATCGCAGTACTATGCATTTACTTTGAGTAACGACATTTCTCAAAATATGGATTTGACCTCTATTACTTTCGATATTCAAAGAAGTTCTGATGGTCCTCGCACTTTTGCTGTTCGCTCAAGCGCAGACAACTTCGCTACAAACCTTGGCGCAGTGGTAACACCAGCCAATGGCAATATGAACGTTCAAACAGGTAACGTATTCTTCATCTCTTCAGATGTTAATACATCCATCACAGGTGCTAAAATCAACTTAACTGGAAATAATTTCAGCGATATCAATGGCGAGAGCATCACATTCCGCGTTTATGCTTGGAATGCTGAAGACGCAGCTGGTTCATTTGGCGTAGACAATGTTAGTACTACAGGTACTTATGGTACAATTGAGAACGTTCAGAATTACATGGAGTACTCTTATTGTTCAAGCATGTTTACATGGGGCCAACGCGACCGAATGATCGGAGCTTTGAACACGCCAATTGCCTCTCGCAACAACTTGTGGACTGCAGAGAATACTGCGGCTACAGGAACAGATGGAATCAACGATCAATTGTGCGCTCCTCAAGCTGATTTTTATGCGGCTAAGAAAATGGTATGTCAAGGAAATGCTGTTCAGTTTTTTGATTATTCTTCTGATGCGGAGGCTACCTCTTGGGAATGGACTTTCCAAGATGCTACACCATCTACAAGCTCATCAAACAATCCAACTGTAACGTTCAATTCAGGTGGTTGGAAATCGGTTACTTTGACAGTAACCAACGCGCAAGGTAGCACGACCATCACAGATGCTTTGGCTATTTACGTAACGCAATCATGGCCTGAAATTCCAAGTATCTTGTCTGAGAATTGCAATGTAAATCCTTTCCAATATGGATACTTCTTCTCTGATAACTTGGCGAGCAACGAATCCAATTACGAGTACGCAGGTTATGCAGGTGTTGGAACCAGCAATGGATCTATTGTTTTAGACAATGCATCAGTTCAAGTTCCACCTAGTGGAATGGTGGGTTACGATGTGGATGAGTTGATTACTCCTTCAATGGATTTGAGTTTGTTGAGCAGTGGAAAATTGTATTTCGATTACGCGTACTCTACAGGCGCATTAACAGAAGCCAACATCACAGAAAGTTTGGAAATTTGGTCAAGCCGCGATTGTGGTGAGACTTGGCAGTTGCGCACCACCATTAGTGGTTTGGATTTGGTAACTGCGGGTGCTTCAGCAGCGTCATTTGTTCCGAACACTATTCTTCAGCCTGAAACTGGAGGCGCCGTTTCAGGTGCTCAGTGGCAGCAGAAATCAGTGACCATCCCTTCGACCTATGAAACTGATAATGTTCGTTTCAAGTTCATTTTCAAATCATCTGAATATTCTAATAATTTCTATTTGGACAATATCAATGTTTCTGGTACAGTAAGCGTTAATGAGTTTGCTAAGCAAAATTCAATGACGATTTATCCTAACCCAGCAGGAGAGGTTTTAAATGTTCAATTGCCAATGAACGGTCAAGTGTATACAACTGCTCAAGTTATGGATTTGTCTGGTCGTGTGGTTTTGTCACAAGGCATCAATGGATTGAGCAATATTCAAATCAACACATCAGTATTGCCAGCAGGAATGTATGTCATTCAAGTGCGCGGTGAGGGTGGTGTAATGAATCAAGAGTTCTTAAAGGGAATTGAATAATTCCTAATAAAAGGAAATATGAAAGGGCCGCGAATGCGGCCCTTTTCTTTTACGTTTCTTTATGTGCTAGGCAAATACGATGTCCAAAGCCTTTTTAAATGCGGTTATCGTTTTGTCCAAATCATCTTTGCTATGGGCATCGGAAACAAAGCCAACCTCGTATCCAGATGGTCCCAAATAAACACCTTCTTCGATCAAGGCTGCATGGAGTGGTGCAAAT
>CANHIV010000035.1 GCA_947460525.1 Flavobacteriales bacterium | reverse complement strand
CGGGGGATGTTGAATCCATCTGGGCCAATGTAAACAAAGCCAAATCAGTATTGAATTGGGAAAGTCAATATTCTACTTCAGATGCGCTTGTGCATGCCTATAATTTTGCAAAACGTATTCATCCATGAAACAAATTTTCATTGCTCGCGTATCACGTGAAAAATGAGTATTCATGGAGAGCAATGCAACTTCTGAAAATTGGATTCATATCCTTGAGCGCAATCCAAAAAACTTTGATCTTTGGATAAGCAATGTCAAGCATTACGTTGCGATACAAAATCAATTGACTGGACATTTTATAAAACAAAAAGAATTTCTTTCTGCACATGCTGTAGTATTTCAAATGAAAAATGTGTTAGATTTGTGTAGCACAAAGGACGTATTGTGCGCATTTCAGCATCTCGAGAACAATTTAAAAAGTTGGAATGATGAATCTGAACTAGAAAAAGCCCATCAAAACTTTTGTCAAGCATGGCAGTTGTTTGAGGACTTATTTTAATACAATGGTGGAGGCCGCCGGTGAATGAACTCTGTTCTTCCCGGCGGTTTTATTTTGCTAAATTTGAAACATGCAATTGCTCGAAAAAGATCTGCTTCAATTAAAAGACAGAAACATCTCTCCGGATAATTTCCTAGAACACATTCAGTCGATATTAAGTAAAATCAAGGCCACCAAAATAGAAAAGCCTTGCACAACAGGTGATGGAATTGAAATTTTATCCCCACTGGATTGCATTAGATTGATTCAAGTTTTTGATGCACGAAAAGACAAGAAAGTATCCATTTTCATTCCTGCTTCTGGTGCTGCAACCCGAATGTTTAAGCATATTGCGGCCATACATTCATTCGAAATGGACCAAATGGCAGAGGAGTTTATTATACACTTCAAAAACTTTCCGTTTTTCCCTAGCCTAGAATCAAAATTCGCAACACTTGGTTTTGATTTAAATGAAATGATCAATCATGATCAATGGCACGATATCATAAGAGTCATGTGCCATGAAATCTCATTTATTGAACTGCCCAAAGCATTAATTCCCTTTCATGAATATAACTCCTATCAGGTATCTGCCCTATTTGAGCAAGTACGAGAGGGATTGACCTATGCAAAAAATGAAGATGGAAAATACCAGTTTCATTTTACCATTTCACCTGAGATACTTGAAGCGTACAACCAAGAAGTTCATAAGATTAAAGATCAATTTGAAAACGAGCAACTCGACATCACCTACAGTTACCAATCCCCAAAATCCGATACCCCTGCATTAAAAAATGATGGCGAATTGGCCAGGGACAAAGACGATAAAATCATCTTTCGTCCGGCAGGTCATGGGGCACTTTTAGAAAATTTGCAGAATGTTGATTCAGATATTATTTTCATAAAGAACATCGACAATGTTTCCCATTCGCGATGGACGCAAGAAATAACCTTTTACAAAAAAGTACTCGCTGGCTACTTGATAGAGATTGCGCGAGAAACACATCAACTTCTCATCGAATTGGAAAAGAACAATGAGCAGATTTTGGATAACGTTCGTGATTTTCTATTTCGACATTATGGCTATCAATTGAGTGAAGAACTCAACATAAGCAAAGCTTATCATTTGCTTTATAGACCTATTCGGGTTTGTGGGATGGTAAAAAACGAAGGCGAGCCCGGTGGTGGCCCATTTTGGGTGATGCAGTCCAATGGGTACATCAGCAAACAAATTGTGGAAAAAAATCAAATTGACACAGCTGACGCCTCACAAAGTCAATGCCTCTCGCAATCGACACATTTCAACCCTGTTGATCTCGTCTGTTGCATCAAAGACCA
Organism: Flavobacteriales bacterium; assembly: GCA_947460525.1. Classification (GTDB taxonomy): domain Bacteria; phylum Bacteroidota; class Bacteroidia; order Flavobacteriales_D; family Sanyastnellaceae; genus CAMCTV01. The sequence continues at coordinate 5,835 of CANHIV010000035.1, read as the reverse complement.
CAATGGAAAGAAATACAATTTGAGCCAATATATCGATGAAAGTGCCTCCTTCATTTCTGATAAATTTCAAGAAGGTCAAATCATAAAGGCCCTTGAATTACCCGGACTTTGGAATGGATCAATGGCAGAATGGAACTCCATATTTATCGAAGTTCCCAATTCAACTTTCCACCCTGTTAAGACGGTAAATGATTTGCTAAGACCTGGGCACCAGGGATAATCTCAATGCTTTTGTTGCACGAAACAATTTCATTTTCATCGTGATTAGAAGCGATAAAAACGAAATGATGATTTGCTTCGGACAAATGTCTTTTGTACCAAGCAATAGATTGGGCATCAAGATGGGCAGTTGGTTCATCTAAAATTAGTACCTCTGCTTGAATAGAAAATGCCAACATCAATTTGACCCGTTGTCGCATTCCTGATGACAACTGAGAAAGAGGCTTTGAAAGATGTGCATTTAATTCTAAAGCCTGAAGAACACTTTCTTTTGAGCAATTCATTCTAAAACCGCGCATCTGAAAATACAATTCCACCAATTCTTCAATGGTTAGTCCCAAAGGCAACTCTAGTGCCGGCGAGCACCAAGCTACATTTTGCCACCAGTTTTCACTCGAAATTTTTTGACCTTCATTGAACCATTCAATTCCTCCCTCTGACGGAGATAGAAACCCCGCTATCATCGATGTGATGGAAGATTTCCCGGAACCATTACCACCCAGAAGAGCTACACGATCCCCCTTGGAAAATTCAGCATCAACCGACCTGAATAGCCATTGACGTTGAAATCGCCTACCCAATTGTTGCAATCGAATACAATCAACCATTCACGCCTTTGACTATGCCTTTGTCAGAAGCCTGAATAAAGTCCAGAATCTGCTTTTTGTATTCTCCATCAGGCAATTCCGCCACCATTTCAACGCCTTTGCCCACAGTAGGGGCATGAACAAAAAGCTTTCTATAAATATCTTCAATTGCTTGAACAGATTCTTCTGAAAAATTGCGTCTTCTCAAACCTATCGCATTTACACCAATAAATGACAGCGGCTCACGAGCCACTTTTATATACGGTGGCACATTCTTACGTACCAAAGATCCCCCTGCAATAAACGCATGTTGTCCTATTCGGACAAACTGTTGAACAGCAACAACGCCTTCAATAATTACCCAATCTTCAATATCCACGTGACCTGCAATATTGCCTGAATTGGCGATGATGCAATGATTGCCCACGAAGGCATCATGCGCGATGTGTACATAAGCCATCAATAAGCAATGACTCCCCACTTTGGTGGTCATTCTGTCTGAGGTACCTCTATTGATTGTAACACATTCACGAATTGTAGTATGGTCGCCTACTTCTGCTGTGGTTTGCTCTCCCAAAAATTTCAAGTCTTGCGGGATGGCAGAAATTACAGCGCCTGGAAAAATTCTACAATTGGAGCCAATGCGTGCACCATTCATGATGGTTACATTGGGGCCTATCCAAGTATTGTCACCAATTACAACATCCTCTTCGATGGTTGTAAAAGGACCTATCTCTACATTTTGACCAATTTTAGCTTGTGGATGGACCACACTCATAGGATGAATCATCAGTTCTCGAATTAATTTTGTGGAGCTTTATCTTTAACTATTTGGGCCAACATGGAAGCCTCACTCACCACTTTTCCATTGACATAAGCGGTTCCGGACATGTTCACCAATCCGCGTCTAATCGGGCTAATCAATTTCAATTTGAAAACAACCGTATCTCCAGGAATCACCTTTTGCTTGAATTTTACTTCATCAATTTTCATGAAATAGGTACTGTAAGCAGCAGGGTCATCTACTTGACTCAATGCAAAAATACCACCCACTTGCGCCATGGCTTCAATCTGCAAAACACCGGGCATGACAGGATTATCTGGAAAATGGCCCTGAAAGAATGGCTCATTCATGGTAACATTCTTAACACCGATAATGGACTCATTGTCCATCGCCATAATTTTATCAATTAATAAAAATGGATATCGGTGTGGCAACATTTTGGTGATATCGTTGATATCATAAATCGGAGGTTGTGTCAAGTCCACCAATTCTGGCTCCGACTTCTCTTTTTTAATCAACTGCTTGATCAATTTGGCAAATTCGACATTGCCATAATGTCCAGGACGTGCAGCCAATATGTGACCGCGAATAAATCGACCTGTAAGTGCTAGGTCTCCAACGATGTCGAGCAGTTTATGTCGCGCGGGCTCGTTTTCATACTGCAATTTTATTGTATTGAGTACACCAATACCTTCCACTTTTATATCCATGGGCGCTCTGCCCAATTTTTTCATAATAGAAGCAATGTCATCGGTAGAATAATCTTTGTCCACCATTACAATGGCATTGTCAAGGCTTCCGCCTTTGATCAATCCATGTTCCGCCAACAACTCCAATTCACGAAGAAAAACAAATGTTCTGCAACGAGAAATTTCAGATTTAAAATCTCCCAAATTGTACATGTGGGCATGTTGCGTTCCCAAAATTGGCGAATTGTAATCCACCATTACCGTAAGGCGAAACTCCCCTCCAACTGTTGGAACAGCCAGCATCTCAATACCCTTTGCCGCGTCTTCGTAGGTAAGGTTTTCTTTTAATTCAAAATATTTACGATCTGCATTTTGATCTTCGAAACCTACAGATTCAATCGCCTCAACAAATAAAAATGAACTACCGTCCATGATGGGCATTTCTGGACCATCAATTTGAATCAATACATTGTCCACTTCACATCCATACAATGCCGCCAAAACATGCTCCGTGGTATGCACCTTGGCACCATTCAACTCTAAGGTCGTACCGCGCTGCGTGGTGGTTACCAAATCGCAATCTGCAGGAATCTTGGGCTGACCTTCTAAATCTATTCTTTGAAATTGATAACCATGATTTTCAGGGGCCGGACAAAGGCTCAAGGATACTAAGGCTCCGGTGTGCAAACCTATCCCTTGCAAATGCACAATCGACTTTAATGTTCTTTGTTTCACTGACATGTTACAAAAATACACGAAAAGCCCTTTGCCATCAGCAAAGTATTACAATTTCCTTGTTAGTGTTAATCCATCACGAATAGGCAAAATGACCACCTCCCAAAGCGATGATTCCGCCAAATATTGATTGAGCTTTTTCAGCACATCCGTATCCTTGTCATTGGGCGCAGTTTCTTCTAAAACTTTGCCATTCCAAAGAACATTGTCCCACAACACCCATGTTCCTGGCTTGATTCCTTCCTCTAAAATTTGGCAATAATCGTTGTAGCCAGACTTGTCTGCATCTACAAATACCAAGTCAAAGATTTTCAAATCCAATTCTTGCAATGTTTGTTGGGCATCACCATACATGACTTCAATTGGAAGTTGAGACAAATACTTTTGATGCATCCATTTCAACTCGTCATTGATGTCCAAGGAAATCAATTTCCCTTCAGGAGCAAGACCCTCAGAAAGGCAAATAGCACTATAACCTGTGTAGGTACCTATTTCTAAAATCCCTTTGGGCCGCAACATTTTGGACAACATACTCAACACTCGCCCTTGGTACGCGCCAGAGCACATTCTGGGGTTGATCACCTTTTGCCAAGTCTCCTTTTCTAACTCTCTCAGTGGATCAGGAACAGGCGACATGTTCCTTTCGATGTATTCGTCAATGCTGTACATTACAATCCTCCAGAACCATTGTACAAATTCAATTTGCCCTTTAATTTCACCTTAAGCACGGTCATAATAGGATCTTGCCAAACCTGATCTTTTGGTAAATCAATAAAAAGTAAACCTGGCTTATCACTCCAAGAAATCTTACCTACTACATGGCTTTTGGCCAAGACATTTGTTCCCAAAACTTCAATAGATTCAACATCATTCTTTAATCCGCGCACATGGATATCTCCACTTGCATGGCCGGGTATAAATAAATACAATGCTGTTGAATCCTTTGACAATGTCGATGGGCCATAAAAATGTCCTGGGCCGATTCCACCAACTGTCGAAAAAATCGCTTCTTCATGCTTGGCGTTCCACCTGCCCAGCTCCTGTAATATTTCAACTTGTTGCACAGGGATGGTTCCGTCTGCCATTGGGCCAATGTCCAGCAATAGATTTCCGCCATTTGAAATGACATCTGCAAAAATGGTAATGATCTCTTGAGGAGATTTCCAGTGATCGTCCTTGGGCTGATACCCCCAATTGTTATTTGTAGTTAAACACAACTCCCAATATTTCTCCTTGGGTCGTTGAACTGGGAAATTCTGCTCTGGCGTATCATAATCCCCTTGACCAGGAAGCCTGCCATTAATGATAACTCCCTTGTTATGATCTCTCAGCATTTTTCCCAATTCAGGCGCTTGCCATTCTTCAGCGGAATGCTCCCATCCACCATCGAACCACCAAAGATCAGGATTCTGTTGCAACATAAGTTCACTCAATTGATTGCGATTGTAGGTACAAAATCTCTCCCATCGGACTGGATCACTTTTGATTTGATAACGAGAACTATCCTTGGTAAATCCTGGATAATCGGGATGTGACCAATCCAAAATGGAGTAATACACCCCCAACTTCAATCCTTCTTTTCTCACTGCCTCCGAAAATGGGGTAAACAAATCTCTCTTGGCGGGGGCTCTTTTTACAACAGACAATGGTTGTGATTTTCTGTTTGCAACTTCAGGAATTTGCTTTGTATCCCACAAAGCAACGCCATCATGGTGCTTGCTTGTCAATACGGTATACTTGGCTCCACTCTGTTTTATTAATTTGGCCCAATCTTCTGGATGATAATTTTCTGCTTGCCACCTGTTGAGTTGGCTCATGTACACAGGATATGGCACTTTTTTGTTGTAAAAAGCCCAAGACTCATCTGTTCCATCCACGGAATAAATCCCCCAATGAATAAAAATACCCAATTTGGCATCACCAAACCATTGCATTTTTTCATTCTGAGCAAACAAAAATGTAGAATTGAAAAACAACAACAGTAAAACGCTATATCTTAATGGTTTCATGTAGCGAAAATAGCGGACTTTCAAATAACTTGCGGCATGAATTCAAAATTGCTCTCAGTTATTGCAGGTCCCGTATTTGGTGCAATTGTAGGATTGTTCTTGTCATTGCATTTCAGCCTACCGATGAGCATCACAGCTGGAATGGTGGTTTGGATGTTGACTTGGTGGCTCTCGGAAGCAATGCCAATGGCTGTCACTGCCCTATTGCCCATTTTGATTTTAAGCAGTACAGAGATACTGCCTGTAAATGAATGCTACAAAGAATACAGTGACCGATTTGTTTTTCTCTTTCTCGGGGGCTTCTTGTTGTCCTTGGCCTTTGAAAAATGGAAATTGCATGAGCGTTTATCGTACTTCATTTTATCACAAGTTGGGCATAGCCCTTCTGCCATTCTATTTGGTTTCATGTTTGCCACCTATTTGATCAGCATGTGGATTTCGAATACAGCCACTGCCATCATGATGATGCCCCTTGCCATTGGTATCACCAACAGTTCCAACCAAGCCAGTCAAAATTTTTCTAGATCGCTCGTACTTGGGATCGCCTATTCCGCTAGCATTGGGGGAATGGCAACCATATTGGGCTCACCACCCAATGCGGCTTTGGTGGGTATTCTAGAATCTCAATTTAATCAAGAGGTAACTTTTCTACAATGGATGATTTGGGGAACCCCCTTTAGTTTAACGCTATTGCTGGTTACCTATCTCATTCTGTTGCGCGATATTAAAAAAAATCAAAGGGAGCGCATACATGTGGAAAGGTGGATCGACAGGGAAATGCCTGCAATGATCTATGAACAGAAAACCATGCT
>CANHIV010000034.1 GCA_947460525.1 Flavobacteriales bacterium | reverse complement strand
CCGGCGACGGCACGCCTGACTATTTCAACCGATGCAGCAAAAAAGTCGGCGTTCCTGACAACATCTTTGGCAAGCAGGACGCAAGAACTGGAGATGGGTACGTGGGATTGGGATCCTATCTCAACAACAAATTGCGCTACCGGGAATACATCGTGGGAAGGCTTTCACGACCACTGAAGCCTGGGGAACAAGTTTGCATCACCTTGTATTATTCCGCCGCAGATTTTTGCCAATTTGTTCATGATGGATTTGGCGTTGTACTTTCTGCCAAACCACTCACCCAAACCTCGTACAAGACCATCACCGTCCCTCATGAATCCATGACGAATCCAAAATTCAATATGATGGACGATTTCTCAGGCTGGTCTGAATTGAGCGCCCTATTCACGGCCAAGGGCGGAGAAGAAGTGATTACCATCGGCAACTTTAAAGACGAAAGGGACATGCGACTCATCCATCGCACCAAAGATTCTGGACAAGCCGACACCCGCGATTACGCTTATGTCTATATCGACGATGTGAGCGTTACTCCGGTTCAAAAAAAATCAGACTGCAGTTGTATCAATGAAGAGTTGGCGGCTGTTGCAACTGATCCCCCGCATGAGCTGAGTGAGTACGATGAAATTAAATTGGACGCCATTCATTTTGACTTTGATCAATTCACACTGACCGATTCCGCTACACAGCAGCTTCAGGAGATTTACATATTGCTCCGCAAGAACAAACACATGTACATGGAGATATTGGGACATACAGACAATGTTGGCGGGGCGGAGTACAATCAATTGTTGTCTGAACAACGCGCGCAAACAGTAATTCAATTTTTAACACTAAAAGGAATTGAAGCAAGTCGGTTCACAATCATTGCAAAGGGAATGTCTGCTCCTGCTGTCAGCAACGAAACAGAGCAAGGAAGAGCCTACAACAGAAGGGTTGAATTTCAGATCAGGCAAAAAAGATTTGAGCTCGTCAAATAGGCCTCATTCAGTTTATCTTTGTCACTCAAATTTTTATCATGTACAATATTACTTTACCCGATGGTAGCGTCCGTCAAGTTGAAGCAGGCGCTTCATCTATGACAGTTGCTCAGTCTATTTCAGAAGGATTGGCGAGAAACGTTTTGGCCGCAGTAGTGAACGGCGAGGTTTGGGATGCCACCCGACCCTTTGTTTCAGATGTTACTTTAAAATTGATCACTTGGAATGATACTGAAGGTAAATCAACATTGTGGCATAGCTCTGCTCACTTGATGGCAGAAGCATTGGAAGCTTTGTATCCAGGGATAAAATTGGCCATCGGCCCTCCCATAGAAAATGGTTTTTACTACGATGTTGATTTTGGTCAACACAGCTTTTCTCAAGATGATTTTGCAAAAGTTGAGAAACTCATGTTAGAGCTGGCCAAAAAGAAAAGTGAATACATCCGCAAAGAAGTGAGCAAAGCTGACGCTGTAAAATATTTTACAGAAAAGGCTGACCCTTATAAGTTGGAATTGATTGAAGGCTTGAATGACGGAGAAATCACCTTCTACACCCAAGGAGAATTTACCGATTTGTGTCGTGGGCCACACATTCCACACACTGGATTTATCAAGGCTGCCAAAGTATTGAATGTTGCCGGAGCTTATTGGAGAGGAGACGAGAAAAACAAAATGTTGACACGTGTCTACGCCATCACTTTCCCAAAACAAGCTGAGTTGGAAGAATACTTGGTTCAATTGGAAGAGGCCAAAAAACGCGACCACCGAAAATTAGGTAAGGAGTTGGGCTTGTTCCACTTCTCTCAAAAAGTGGGTAGCGGTTTGCCATTGTGGTTACCCAAAGGAGCTGATTTGCGCGGGCGTTTACAAGCATTTTTACAAGCGGCACAAACCAAAGCCGGATACCTTCAAGTAATAACTCCGCACATTGGTCACAAGGAATTGTATGAAACCAGTGGTCACTGGGCAAAATATGGCGCTGATAGTTTTAGACCGATAGAGACCCCTCAAGAAGATGAGGTGTACATGTTGAAACCCATGAACTGCCCTCACCACTGTGAGATTTTTAAAGCAGAACCCAAGTCCTATCGCGATTTGCCATTGCGTTTGGCTGAATTTGGTACCGTATACAGATATGAGCAAACCGGAGAATTGCATGGATTAACCCGTGTAAGAGGATTTACCCAAGACGATGCACACATCTTCTGCACGGTAGATCAAGTTAAAGAAGAAGTTGGAAAGGTCATAGATCTCGTTTTGTACATTTTCAAAACATTGGATTTCCACGATTATTTGGCACAAGTATCTTTGAGAGATCCTGGCAATCCTGGCAAATACATCGGCAGCGATGAAAACTGGGAAAAGGCTGAAACCGCTATCAAAGAGGTGGCAGATGAAAAAGGATTGAAGACAGTCGTTGAACTTGGAGAGGCCGCCTTCTACGGACCAAAATTGGATTTCATGGTGCGTGATGCAATTGGCAGAAAATGGCAATTGGGAACCGTTCAGATTGACTACAATTTACCTGAAAGATTCCAACTTGAATATACAGGTGCCGATAACCAAAAGCACCGTCCAGTAATGATTCACCGCGCTCCATTTGGCTCGATGGAAAGATTTGTCGCCATTTTGATTGAACATTGTGCGGGTCAATTCCCACTTTGGCTAACTCCGGAGCAAGTAAGATTGCTTCCAGTAAGTGAAAAATTCAATGATTACGCAAAAAGTGTAGCAAACGAACTAAAAAATTACGATATTCGCGCCACCGTTGACGAAAGCAACGAGAAAGTGGGAAAGAAAATCCGTGAGGCTGAATTGGCAAGAGTGACGTATATGCTAATTATTGGTGAGCAAGAACAACAAGCTGGAACCGTTTCTGCACGTAAGAAAGGAGCTGGCGATTTGGGCGCATTTACCATAGCAGATTTTGCTACTCAAGTACAAAACGAAATCAAGGAAATGCTTTCCGCATAGTAAAAAAAATAAATGGAGAAAAAACCAGGTAGTAGACCCCCTTATCCTAGAAGAGATTTTAGGAGAGAAAAGGAACCCGAGCATCGCATTAATGGGCGTATCAACGTTGCGGAAGTACGTTTGGTAGGCGACAATGTGGAGCAAGGGGTATACCCTACTCAAGAGGCCTTGCGTCTTGCGCAAGAATTGGAAATCGACTTGGTGGAAATTTCTCCAAATGCGACGCCTCCAGTTTGCAGAATCATTGACTACAAGAAATTCTTGTATGATCAAAAGAAGAAGCAAAAAGAAATGAAGGCCAAGCAGGTGAATGTTACAGTGAAGGAGATTCGTTTTGGACCCAATACTGATGACCATGACTTTGCCTTTAAGTTGAAGCATGCGATTGAGTTTTTGAAAGATGGGAGCAAGGTGAGGTCTTGGGTATTTTTCAAAGGAAGATCCATTGTTTTTAAAGACAGAGGTGAGATTCTACTTTTGAAATTCATTCAAGAACTTTCAGAATATGGAGTTCCAGAGCAGATGCCAAAATTGGAAGGAAAGAAGATGTTTGTGATCATCAACCCTAAAAAGAAATAAATTAAAACCCTAATACAATGCCAAAGTCGAAAACCAAATCCGGCGCTAAAAAGCGTTTTCAAGTGACCGGTAGCGGAAAGATCAAGCGTAAGAAGGCGTTTAAGCGTCACATCTTAACCAAGAAAGAAACTAAGCGTAAGCGCAGTTTGGGTAACGATGCGATGGTTCACCCTTCAGATGTAAGATCAATCAAGGCCCAATTGCTCGCCTAAGTCAAGCTCATTGACTCAAAAAGCAAGGTAACGTTTAACCCGATTGTTGGTCATAAGCGCAACAGCCACCAACCTTCAAAAAACAAAAAATTATGCCACGCAGTAAAAATGCAGTAGCTTCTCGCGAGAGAAGAAGAAAGGTCCTTAAAATGGCCAAAGGGTATTTCGGTTCAAGAAAAAATGTTTGGACCGTAGCCAAAAACGCAGTTGAAAAAGCATTAACTTATGCATACATCGGTCGTAAATTACGTAAGCGTAATTTCCGCGCGTTGTGGATTGCTCGTATCAATGCAGGTGCTCGTATCCACGGTTTGTCTTACTCTCAGTTTATGGGTAAAATTCACTCCAAAGGTATTGAGTTAAACCGCAAAGCATTGGCTGACTTAGCCATGAATCATCCAGCAGCTTTTAAAGCAGTTGTAGATGCAGTAAAATAACTTTCAATATTTTGAAATTACAAGAAAGGGAACCATCTTCGTGGTTCCCTTTTTTATTTGCCATATGAAACATTTAATCTTGTCTTTTACCTTCCTTTTTTGCTGTGTTTTCCAGAATATGGAGGCGCAAATAGATCGAATTACCAAGGGTTCAGTTTGGTTCAACACCTCCTACCCGATTACCCTTGAGAACATCAACGATAAGATTGTTGTATTCATGATTTGGGATGCCAATGATCCGATTGCTTTGGAACAGGTTCACCAACTGATGAACGCTAGCAAAAACTTGTTTCAAATACAGCTCATCAGCGCAGTACAAGCCCAAGCAGGACAACCCCAACCCAGAAGAGAATACTATTCTTTGATCCAACGTGAAAATTTAGAACATCCCTTGGTAGTATGTCCTGACTTCAAAGACTTCAAAGCGCCGCAATTCACCGGACCTCTACAAGTTAGATTGTACGGTAGACCCGGTGGACAAGTCTTGCATATTTTTGAAGGTCCTGGTATTGTAAAAGATGTCTTACAAGAAATTCAAACGCTCTCTGAATCCACAGAATTAAAAGGAAAACTGCGCTATTGGCAAATGAAAGACAGCGTGGAAACGCATTATTGGGCAGATGCCAATATTGAATTCCCTACCCACATTTCCACATACAAATCCAATGGGTACCTCATCACTGAAACCAATCACCACCGCATACATCATGTAAGTGCAGATGGAAAAATTGTAAAAATCATTGGCGCACCTCAACCTGGATTTGCAGATGGTAATTTTTTAAGTGCGCAATTCAACTGCCCCAAGGGCACATCACATGATACTGAACAAGACCTCATATACATTGCCGATTGCTTTAACCACAGAATTCGTGCAGTTGATATGGCCAGCCAATTGGTATTTACCGTTGCTGGTAATGGAAAAGATTTTGCGGAGCTCACATCAGCCACCAATGGCGGATATGAAGCTTTCGGTTTCCCCGTTGATATTGACATAGACAACAACAAAATATTTGTACTTTCTGCCAGTCACAATCAGGTATTTCTTTTGGATCCAATTAGTGGTGGATCTAGGGAAGTGGTTCGCCTTCCATTAAACAATAAACTCAACCAAAGAATTTTCCCTGAACAATTGGAAATTCAGGGAAAGATTGGTTTTGTTACAATGAGTGATGGAACGGCATGGCAAATTGAATTCAAGGAAAAGAGAAAATTCACGGATGCCGTTACTCAAAAAGAAGTTGAATATGAATATGGCTATTGTCAGCCCGTTGTAGGAAGTGAATCCATCCGCTGGAGTGGAATGCAAATGGCTGGCAAAAAACTCATTGGTATTTCAAAAGAAGGAAACAGCATTTGGGAAATTAAAAAAGGCAAACTTCGATTGATTGCGGGAGGTGAAATGGAAGGATGGAAAGATGGAAAAGGCAAAGAAGCCAGCTTCCACTCCCCTACAGATTTTATCATTTATGATCAATTTGCATACGTTCTGGACCAAAACAATGAAAGCTTAAGATCAGTTCAACTTAAAAATGGGAAGGTCACTACTGTCCCTTTCATCGCAACCGACGCATTGGCCTTTGGTGGAAATGTTGTACCCCAAGGAGAGAATATTGTATTCGAGGACATCGCGGTTGGAGAAGGGCCTGTTGAGGTTACCTTCCAATTGGATCTTGGCGAATATGAATTTAGAAATGATGGAGTGAACATTGTGATGCTCATTGATGATGCGATGGGCGTGATGGACAGCGAGATCATCACCGATGGTGTAATGAAAGCAAAAGTTAATCCCAAGGATTTATTGTATGGCACATTGCAGTTGGAGATGACATTCAGTGTAAGCCATCCTTTGCGTCCTACTGTGGTGCTTAGAAAACAGTGTATGGTTACAGCAATGCTGAGTGTGATACCTGGAGAGCCCACCAATCCAACATTGACTTGGAAACCCCACATTTTACCGTTCTAATTCATGTCGCTTAAAAAGGTATTGATCATCACCTACTATTGGCCGCCTTCTGGTGGAGCCGGTGTACAACGGTGGTTGAAATTTGTCAAATACTTGAGAGAATTTGGATTTGAATCCGTCGTCTATACCCCTTCCAATCCAGAGATGCCCGTGGAAGACGCTAGTTTGGCTCAAGATATTCCCACTGGAATTGAAATCATACAACAACCCATTTGGGAGCCCTATCACTGGTACAAAAAATGGGTAGGCGTTAAACCTACTGAGAAGATCAATACAGGATTTCTGAGCGAGTCAGACAAACCCAAAAAGACAGAAAGTGTCGGCGTTTGGATACGCGGTAATTTTTTCATTCCTGACGCGCGTTGTTTTTGGATACAACCTTCCATTAAATTTTTAAATGAATATTTGAGAAAAAACAAAATTGACATCATTGTTTCAACCGGCCCTCCCCACAGCATGCACATGATTGCAAAAGGGGTGAGTGAAAAGCTAAACCTTCCATGGGTGGCTGATTTCAGAGACCCATGGACCAACATCGACTTTTACGACCAATTGATGCTCATGAACTGGGCAGATAAAAAGCACCGGCGGCTTGAAAAACAAGTCATCCAACAAGCTGATTTTGTTACCACCGTGACACAAGAAGATGCAGACGACTTTGCTAAAAAAGGCGCAAAAAAAACGCAATGCATCACCAATGGCTACGACGACGAATTTCATGAGGACGTCACCATTGACAATGGGTTTACTTTGGTTCATGTCGGCAGTATACCTCCCGCAAGAAACCATGAAATACTTTGGGAAGCCATTCAAAAACTTACCCATGAGCTGCCTGAATTTGCTGAGAAATTCAAATTAAAGCTCATAGGGAAAACAGACATTAGCGTTCGAAGAAGCATACAGAAATACCAAATAGAGAAGTACTGTGAGTTGATCGAGTATGTCCCCCACTCAGAAGCCATTAAAATGCAACAAAGTGCTCAAATGCTGTTGCTCTTGGTCAACAATAGCGGCAATGCCAAGAGTATTCTTACCGGAAAATTCTTTGAGTATTTAGCGGCACAGCGTCCCATAGTGGCCATTGGCCCAGCAGATGGAGAGATGAACAGAATCCTGCAAGACAGCCACGCTGGAGCGTGCGCGGATTTCAATGACTTAAATACCCTAGAAGAAATATTAGCACAGAATTTCAAAAAATACCAGTTACAACAACCCTTGACCATTTCTTCCAGTGGCATAGAGAAATACTCTCGACGTGCATTAACGAAAGAAATGGCCAACGTTTTTCAATTAGCCATTACCCAACATGAAAAGCAGAAAAATTGAAACTGACGACCTGCAAAATTTGCAGCAATTGTTCCCTGATTTGTATGAGTCACAAATCAAAGAAGCCATCATGGAAAAAGGAACTTGGATGAGTGGAGTTCAAAATTCCCCTCTTGGAAGCACTTTGTTTTCAGAAGCTACCAAGCGCGTTTTGAAGAGCTCCTTCAAACCATTGACAGCATTGCCTTTCAAAAATTGGATG
>CANHIV010000033.1 GCA_947460525.1 Flavobacteriales bacterium | reverse complement strand
TGAATCCTGGTGATAGCCTTGTACGCGATATCAATTTCCAATTGGTGGATGAGCGTGGACGTCCTCGCCGTTATGTAACCAAGTCTCAAATGATGATTTTGGATTTGTTAAGCAACATGGATTGGAATCGCCCTGTGTACTTTGCTGTAACCACAGGTAGCGACACTTATTTGGGTCTAGAACCTTACTTCCAATTGGAAGGATTGGCTTATCGATTGACCCCCATCTTGCACCGCAAAGCTTTGAACCCTTATGTAGATGGTGGCGTAAATGCCAATATCATGTATGAGAACATGATGACCAAATTCCAATTTGGCAACATGGACAAAGGCGATATCTATTTGGATGAGAACAACCGAAGAATGGTGACCAACTTGCGTTTGCAATTCTCTCACCTAGCGGAACAATTGATTGAGCAAGGAGACAAGAAGAGAGCCGTAGAGGTTTTGGACAAATGCATGAACGTGATGCCGGATAACATTGCACCACATGAGCAGTCTCAAATATTGTGGAGATTGTCTGAGTTGTATTTTGATGCAGGAGACAATGCCAAGGGATTGCAATGGGCCAAGAAATTGGTAGAGTTGAATCAACAGGAGTTGGATTTTTATGAGTCCTTGGACAATGATCGTCAAGCGATCATGGAGCAAGACATTCAAACAAGAATCCAAGTGAGTGACAGAATGATTCAAAAGGCTTTGGAAGTAGAGCCTGGAAATGCAGAGTTCCAATCTTTCAAAAAGGACAATGAAGATTTGATGAATCGTTTGGGATTTGAAGTGCAGCAAGCGCCGCGTCCAATGCCCAAACCCAGGCAAGTAAAAGATACTACTTTGCCCAAGAATGTAAAGAAAGACACTGTGAAGTTCTAAAATCAAAAGGTTGGCGCAGTCTTTGCGCCAACCGATTTTGAATATGAAGTACATACTATTTTTTCTCGCTGTTGTATCGCTGGCCTTTCAAGATCCCAACTGGACGAGAGAGGTCATGCGCAAGCATCCCAATGGTCAACCTTATGTGGTGATGTACTTCGATGCCAAAAGCCAAAAGATGATGCGTGAAGAGGTCTATTTTACCAATGGTAAGCTGCAGTGGGAAGGCAATTACAAGAATCAATTGGAAGATGGAAAGTGGGTGTATTACTATGAAAATGGGAATACCAAGTCGGTTCAATATTACACCAAAGGAAAAGAGAATGGGGTTTGCCTAGATTACGACAGCAAAGGCAAGTTGGTCAAGGAAAGTACCTGGGTCAATGGCAAAGAGGTGAAAGTGGTGAAACACTAACGTTCCCAATTGAGAACGGAAATCCAATAAAATCCGATTCCATAAAAGAAGTCCTCCAAAGGAACAGACCATATTCTTATCGAGGCATTTTCTGCATTGTTGTACAAGACAACGGCGTCTTTAATGTCGATCATTTCCGTATTCCAAAAGGGATATTCCCAAAATGCTATACCTGTTAAAATTCCGTTGCAGATGTAAAAGGGAAGAAGCAGCATCGCCCAAGTCAATAAACCGAGGAAGAATTGACGTTTTGAAAGTTGGGTATAAGCCCAGATACTCATGGCAATGGCCACCACAATCGCACTGGTGGTATACCATCCAGTAATGTTTTGCATCAATACCAATAAAGCCAATACGATTAAAGTAATCAACCCCCATAGTGCGGGTTTTTTGAATCTTTCTGTATCTGTACTTTGCTTTGGCCAATAATACTGCACGCAAGCGTACGAGAACAAACAGGCAAAGGGTGTGGCAACAAAGAAAAGCACCTCTTCCAATGGCAAGTTGGTTAAAAAGATTCCGCTGATGTACGCGTCGTTAAAAGACCAAACACCAAAATATGTTTTTAGCATATCCCAAGGAAGGTATAGCAATGCAATCCAAAAGATACCTCGGAGTATTTTTTGCCATTGTCGATTGAATGCGACGCTGGGATGAAAGCCCAAAATAAATGGAGCGATAAAGGTGATGCCCAGAACGAACAAATATGTGGAATGTCCCAGCATTAAGCGTTACTGGCTTTGTGCGCGTCTTTGTAATATTTCAATGGAACCCACAACATGCCAAAGCATTTCCCTTCTTCCTTTTCCATATTTTTATGGTGAACCTTGTGGGCTTTTCTTATCGCTCTAAAATACCAATTGTCGATGTTGTCAAACCATTTGAGTCGGCGGTGGATCAATACTTCATGGACCAAGAAATAGGCAATGCCATAGAACAAGATACCCAAGCCGATGTACAACTTGAAATCATTTCCATTCATCATTCCAAACATGATGAGTAACCAACTGGGTATGGCATAGATCAAAAAGAAAATATCGTTCCTTTCAATTTTTTTGTTGTGCGGGCGATGATGATCTTCATGGAAATACCACATCCAACCGTGCATAACAAATCGGTGCGTCAACCAAGCCATGCCTTCCATGGCCAAGAATGTCATTAGTGTTATTAGGCCACCCATATTGGATAATTTTCAATGTGCTTGACCACTTTGGGCAATGCAATTTTAAACCAAGCGGTGAAATTTTCAGGATGCTTTTCGATCATTTGGTGCAAATCTTCAAGATTGAAATATTGCCATTCGGCTACTTCTTTTGGATTGGGTTCAGGAAGCGCATCGGTCACACCAATGAACACATGATCAAATTCATGTTCGATCATACCGTGGTCCAAATGGGCCTTGTAAACGAACTCAAACGCATGAGAAAGGGGACATTGCATGCCCATTTCGAATTGCAGTCTTTCTTGCAGGCTCAATTCAATTGGGACGTCTGGTGCAGGATGAGAGCAGCATGCATTGGTCCACAATCCACCACTATGGTATTTCTCCAGTGCTCTTTTGTGCAAAAGCATGTCGCCATTTGTGTTAAAAAGAAAAATGGAAAATGCACGATGCAAGAGCCCTTGCTCATGTGCATACATTTTTTCGCAGCGTCCAACTTCTGCATCGTTTTCGGTGACTAGTATAACTTCTTGCATGTTACAATTTGTTTTTCAAGGATGCAGGAATTCGATCTTGCAAGCGAATAAATTCCAAGGCCTTTTTCCAATATGGATTTTGCTTTTGGATGTACCCCAAATTTAAGTGATCTATGATGATTTTCGTGTCTTCTTCTATTTGGTCATGGTACCCCAAGAACCAAGGAGATTGACATTGTAGGGTGAGACGGATAAATCTAATTTCCGTATTCCAGGGGTCGAGTTGAATACACTTCTCCAAATCCTCTTTCCCCTGATTAAATAGGCGCAGTTGTTCGGTAGGTAAGTAAGATAGATCAGCCTGAATCATTTTACTTGCTGCGCAATAAGCTTTATCAATACTGGACGTCGCATTTATGGCAGCGCAAGATTGAACAAACTTGGCTTTGTTTTCTTTGCTATTCAGACCAAACCATTGATCACGCGGATGATCTCCGGCAATGAATGATAGGCACAAAAGAAATAGGAAAACAAAACGGCACATTACAACAAATTGAAATTGTGTTTTAAGTAGGAACCAAACATCAAAGTTAATTTCTTAGGATTGGGAATACGCACACGCTCTGTCATCAAAACAGATGCAGGCAACAAACGTATCTTCTCAAACAGTCTAACGTAGTAGGTGTAGGCCAAGTAAACGCCATATCGGGCTTCTTTTGGCAATTGAACGATGCCTTTATAAGCTTCCCTGAAATCCGCTTCAATTTCTTTCTCTAACAACTTTTTCGTGTTGTCATCAAAGTGGGTAAGGTCAATTCCTGGGAAATAAACACGGCCCAAAACTTCGTAGTCGTTTTTCAGATCTCTCAAGAAATTGATTTTTTGAAAGGCAGCACCTAATCGCATTGCAGAGGGTTTTAGCATTTGGTATTGCTCGTGGTTACCTCTTGTGAAAACGCGCAGGCACATTAAGCCAACCACCTCAGCTGATCCTAGGATGTAGGTTTCATATTCCTTTTGGTCATAAACGCGATCGTCCAAGTCCATTTCCATGCTTTTTAGAAAGGTGTCCACAAGATCCCACTCGATATTGTAACGATGAACAACTTCTTGAAAGGCGTTGAGAATAGGGTTGAGCGAGATCTTCATCTCAATGGCCTCAACGGTGTCCGCTCTAAATTTCTCGAGTAAGTATGCTTGATTGTATCCATGAAAGGTGTCGACAATTTCATCTGCAAATCGCACGTAGCCATAGATGGCATAAATGGGATCACGGAATTCGGCTGAAAGCGTTCTAATGCCCAAGCTGAAACTGGTCGAATATTTCAACGTCGTGATTCTGCTGCATTGAACAGAGATTTGATCGAATAGACTTTTGTTGTTCATGTTCAAGGCTTAATTAAGTTGTTGGGATAACTCTTCCGCAGCCAATTGTCCACTGATGATTCCAGGAGGCATTCCTGGACCGGGCACAGTCAATTGTCCAGCGTAATATAAATTTTTTAATTGTTTGCTCTTCATTTTTGGTTTTAAGAAGGCCGTTTGCATCAAAGTATTGGCGAGGCCATAGGCATTGCCTTTAAATGAATTGTATTCTGATTGAAACTCCTCGTGTGCAAAGCTGCGTTTGTACACGACATGGTTGCGGATGTCCGTGCCCGTTCTTCTCTGCACGGCATTGCACATTAGATTCCAATAATGTTCTCTCAACTCATCTGTTGATTGCAATCCAGGTGCTACAGGGATAAGGAAAAACATATTTTCACCGTTTTCTGGTGCTACGGTTTTGTCGGTTTTAGAAGGGCAGCACAGATAGAACAATGGATTGGATGGCCATTGCGGATGGTCATAGATTTCTTGTGCATGAACATCAAAAGAATTTTCAAAAAATAAATTGTGGTGTTCAAGACCGGGAACTTTTTCGTTCAAACCAACATAGAATAGCAAAGAGGATGGCGACATGGTTCGCTTTTCCCAATAGGCTTCATCATATTGTCTGTATTTCTTGGGAAGTAGGGTTTGTTCAACATGATGATAATCTGCACTTGCGATGACACCATCTACGATATAGGTTTGATTTTGCGTTTTTACAGCAGAAATTTCGTTGTCTTCAAATTCAAATCCGGTAACGTTTTGATTGGTGATAACTTGCACACCAAGCGATTGAGCCAGTTCAAGCATGGCCTCGGGAACTTTTGCCATTCCCCCCATTGGATACCAAGTACCCAATTCCAAGTCGGCATAATTCATTAGGCTATATAGCGCTGGTGTTTTAGAAGGTTTGGCACCCAAAAACAAAACGGGAAATTCCAAAAGTTGGAGCAATAAGGGACTTTTGAAATGGCTGCGCAGATGACTGCGCATATCCGAGAACAATTGTATTTTAAATAGGGCTTTGAGTAAGTCTAACTCGGCAAACTCAGTGAAAGAGTGGGCAGGTTTTCTTACAAATTTGCCCATTCCAGCGGTGTACTTTTCTTTCGCCTCATCCATGAACTTAGCGAGGGCCTTGCCTGCGCCGGGCTCAATACCTTCAAACAAAGATTGTATTTTATGCATCTCTGCAGATACATCGAGTTGTTCGTCTTTTAGAAAAACGCGATAACCTGGATCGAGCCTCTTGAGTGTGTAATAATCAGCGGTGCTTTTGCCAAATGATTGAAAGAACTCTTCCATTACTTCGGGCATCCAATACCAACTGGGCCCCATGTCAAAGACAAATCCTTCCGCCGAAAAGCTTCGCCCACGACCACCGGCTTTTTCGTTTTTTTCAAGTACAGTTACTTTAAAACCTTTCTGCGCCAATGTACACGCAGCGGCAAGGCCACTAAATCCGGACCCGATAACAGCGATATGTTTTGTTGTAGTATTCCCCACGTTCTGTTAAACAAAAAAGTAGGGAAGTTGTTCAGAAGATGAATGAAAATTAACGAACCCTCACTTTTTGTCCAACTCTAAGTTTTGAACTTGGGCGAAGTTTGTTGAGTTTACACAATTTGCTGACCGAAGTGCCGTGCTTTCTAGCTATCGAAGATAAGGTTTCTCCGCGCTTTACGCTGTGATATTTTCCACTTTTTGATTTTGCTTTCGATTTTCCTGATGGAGGAGGAACTTTTGCAGTGGTTTTGGTCAGGAAAAACAGAGGGCTTTTGATTTGAGCCTGTGGCACATTGAGAATCAATGCGGGATCGATGGCGTTTCCTTTGAATCTAATTTCAAAATGAAGATGAGCGCCAAAAGAACGACCGGTGTTGCCCCCTAAACCAATCACCTGCCCGTTTTGAATCCATTGTCCGGGCTGAACAAATCGGGCCTCCATGTGGGCATAAAGTGTTTCCAAACCGTTTTTGTGTCTAATGACAACGACGTTTCCATAAGACGGGCTGAAGTGTGAAATGCGAACCATGCCTTCAAACGCAGCAACGACGGGCTCTCCGGTACGTAACCCTAAATCCAAACCTTTGTGCGTTCGTCCCCAGCGAGGACCAAAAGGGGAGGTGATTCTGGGGTATTGAGTGGGGAACGTGAAATCACAACTGTCCATGGCCAACAAGAAGGGAACCGTATCCATTTCCCATTCCAGCTCTTCTACTTGATGGATCATTTTCATGTCCCATCGATCATCCATTTCATATCCAGGAATAATATCCAATGAATCTTCAAATGTGGCCAATTTCAAGTCGAGGGGCGGTGCGGCTTCAAAGGTGTATATGTGATCAAATAAATTCAAGTCAACTTCAGAAATCAACTGAGCCGGTTGAAGCAAGGAAACTTGAATGATGCTGTCCTCTTCTTCTTCACTGGGTTCTGTAATCAGAGTGGTGCAGTGATTTAACCAATGAAGGGAATCTTCCATTAGTTCAATGGCGGATTCTACTTGACCAAATCCGGTAGTAGTTAGGCAAATCCAAAGTACAGCTAGTAGTGATTTCCGCATTGCTACAAAAATAGGTTGAGAAAATCTTATTCTGCAATCAAGAAGAAGAGTTACCTTCAAATCATTGTTAATGAAAACACCTATTTTTGTAGCATGAATGAATTCAAAGTTGACATTTTGGCCATAGCGGCTCATCCTGATGATGTAGAAATTTCTGCAGGAGGCACAGTGGCCAAACACCTAGCGGAAGGAAAGTCGGTGGCCATCGTTGATTTGACACAAGGAGAGTTGGGAAGTCGCGGCTCTGGACCTTTGCGATTGATTGAAGCAGAGAATGCCCGTCAGATCCTGGGCGTCCAGTTTAGAGAGAATTTGTGTATGCGCGATGGATTTTTTAAGTACGATGATGAATCGTTGCTTCAAATTATTGAGGTGGTTCGGAAGTACCAACCAGAGATCGTTCTCACAAATGCTTTGAAAGACCGTCATCCGGACCATGCTCGTGCGGCCAAGTTGGTAAGTGACGCTTGCTTCTTCAGTGGATTAAATAAAATCCCAGGATCAGGGATATGGCGACCCAAAGCGGTATATCATTTCAATCAAGATTTTTACAATGAACCTGATTTTGTTGTAGATGTCACCGCTTTTTGGAAAGTAAAAATGGATGCTTTAATGGCGTACAGAAGTCAATTCTTTGACCCCAATTCAAAAGAACCCGAAACGCCCATTTCAGGAGAGGGATTTTTTGAATACCTAAAAGCCCGCGCTATAGACTTTGGCCGACCCGCTGGAATGACCTTGGCAGAGGGATTTCAAGTAGGCAGAACCTTGGGCGTGAAGAATCTTTTTGATTTGGTGTAAAAAAAATTTTGAAGAAGCAGATTTATGTATTTTCTTTGCACCCGCTTACACGGTGGTCTTAGCTCAGTTGGTTAGAGCATCAGATTGTGGTTCTGAGGGTCGTG